>NZ_KV817539.1:17507-70611 GCF_001814685.1 Prevotella sp. HMSC077E09
AATAGGTTACGATTTAGTTAGTTATCTACTGCATCATCCTTCTGCGCGTTGCGTAACCTTCAAAGAACTCTTCGTATGCAAAAGTAACAATAAAACGGGAGATTTTGAAATGAATCTCCCTAATTTTTTCTTCTCATACAAGTTTTTCCGTAAAAGCGGTTTTGTCCGTCGGCACACCATCGCCCAAAAGGATTTTGGTCGAACGTATGCCGACTACGCATAAGCGGAGAAAAGGGCTTTACCTCACGCCTAAACAACAGTTTAGACTAATGATGCAAGGCCCATTTCTTTTGTGCTTATGCCAAAGAGGTGCTTTTACGGGTTTCTGACGATTTTTCTTTTTCCACTGTTCCTTTGAGCCGTAAGCGGAAAGCCGTGTCTGACCGCCCGATCCATAAATGGAACAAGCCGTCACACACGGCAGGCAAACCGGGAAGAATGATTTTATCCGTCCGACCGTACACGCTCGGCCAGACATATAAAATCATACTTCCTTGCCGGTGGTTTGCCCGGTTTCACACCTCCGGCTATGTCCCTTTTCCTTTTGGCGTTTTCCCTTTTTTACGGATTTCTCTTTTGAAGTTTTCCTGTCCAATCTGCCTCCACTTCCGTTTACCTCCATTTTCGCGTCTTTCAGTGAGCCGCATCAGATAGTCATTTCCGTTCTGGGCGCAAAGGTAATTCCGGGATTGGACGGGAATGCAAGGTCAAGCCTCCTGTTTTCGGAAAAAATCTCCAGCCCTGCGGGTAGTATTTTTCCCGAAAAACCTTGCATTCCCTAATCCCTACCTTTTCAAGCACCCGAAACGAAAACGACCGATGCGACAGAAAGACGCATAAAAAAAATGTCGGATAAACGAGAGGCAGATAAGATAGTTTGAAACTCAACTCCCTCAGCTCTTGAATCCGCATTAAAAAACAAAAAAATCAAAAACAGCGAAGATATGACGGCAACGGCAAATTTCAGACAAATGGCGCAGTACATAGGGCTTGCGATATGCGGCTTGATGGTACGCACCGCCTTCGGGATGTTCGGCATCTTTTGGGGCATTATTAGAGAGATTGTAAACGGAGTGTTCCGAGTGGCGATAGGTGTAATCGTGGCTATCCTTTCCACTATTGCCTTCTTCGGCTTCATCCTTTGGTTATTCACCCTTTAACCCCTACTGACATGGCAAAGAGAAGCAGCAAAACGGCAGCGCAGCAGTGCAGATACTACGAGGTGGACAACATCTTCGTGTACATGGTGGAAACGTACATCAACGGCAACATATCCGTGTTCCGTGAACTCTACCGAGAACTGAACAAGGACGCACGGAGGGACTTTACAGACTTCCTTCTGAGCGAGGTAGAGCCGACCTATTGGAGAGAAATACTGAAACAGACAATCTAAAAAAGACAGCGATATGAAAGGAACAGAACATTTCAAGAGAACGATACAGATGTATCTGGAGCAGCGTGCAGCGGAAGATACGCTCTTTGCGAGGAACTACCGCAACCCTGCCAAGAACATAGACGATTGTGTCACCTACATTCTCAACTACGTGCAGCGGAGCGGTTGCAACGGCTTCACGGACGGGGAGATATTCGGGCAAGCCGTCCACTACTATGACGAGAACGAGATAGAGGTAGGCAAGCCCATTCAGTGCCAAGTGGCGGTGAACCACGTTGTGGAACTCACGGCAGAGGAAAAGGCGGAAGCACGGCAGAACGCAGTCCGCAGATACCAAGAGGAGGAACTCCGCAAGTTGCAGAACCGCAGCAAGCCGAGAACCGCCACCAAAGCGACCGCACAAGAAGTACAACAACCCAACCTATTCAATTTCTGATTATGAAACCGAGAACACCCATACAGCAGGAAGTCGCACGATTGAGCGAGCGACTGCCGAAATTGACCGCCACACAGAGGGCTTACGCTTTCCGCCATTGCTTCAAACATTACGCCATCAAGAGGGCGGACGGCACGAACATCTGCACCGAGTGCGGACATTCGTGGAGGAGTGAACACAACCTTGCGGACACCGTTTGCGGATGCACCTGCCCGCATTGCGGCATGGAGTTGGAAGCGTTGCGCACCCGAAAGAGCGTGTTCAGCGAGAACGAGTATTTCTGCATCATCACCACCTGCAAGCAGTACCAAGTGATACGCTTCTTCTTCGTCAAGTCCCAATACAAGGCAGGGCAGGCAGCCGGGTATTCCATTTATGAAGTGGTGCAAAGGTGGATTTCGCCCAAAGGCACAACCGTCACCATTGCCCGACTGCGTGGAATGTCCATACTTTACTACGACCTATGGGCGGAATACAGCGACATGGAGGTACGCAAGAACAACAAACTCCGTGCATACGATATAAACCCCGTCTGCACCTATCCCCGACAGCGTTTCATACCCGAACTGAAACGCAACGGCTTCAATGGCGAATACCACAACATACTGCCTTACGACCTTTTCACGGCTATCCTTTCCGACAGCCGAGCCGAAACGCTGTTGAAGGCAGGGCAATACCCCATGTTGCGCCACTATATCCGCAGTTCCTTTGACATAGAGAGGTATTGGGCATCCGTAAAGATATGTATCCGCAACGGCTACACCATTGCTGACGGCTCCATGTGGCGTGACACCATAGACCTCCTGCGGCATTTCGGCAAGGACACGAACAGCCCGAAGTACGTCTGTCCCTCCGACCTCAAAGCCGAACACGACAGACTTATGCACAAGCGCAACAAGGAGATAGAACGCAAGAAGTTGGAGGAACGCATCCGCCAAGCGAAGAAACACGAGAAGGCATACCGCAAACTCAAAGGCATATTCTTCGGCATCGCCTTCACGGACGGCACTTTGCAGGTGCGTGTGTTGGAGAGCGTTGCGGAGTTTGCAGCGGAAGGGACGGAACTGCACCATTGCGTGTTTTCCAACTCCTATTTCCTTGAAAAGAACTCTCTTATCCTATCCGCTACCATTGACGGCAAGCGCATAGAAACGGTGGAGGTTTCCTTGAAGACATTGGAAGTGGTGCAAAGTCGTGGCTTGCACAATTCCAATACCGAGTACCACGACCGCATTGTAAACCTTGTGAACAGCAACGTGAACCTTATCCGCCAGCGGATGGAAGCGGCATAGTATCAACCTATAATACCCAATAGTATGGAAGTAAAAATTGAAAGCATGGTTTGTCTGTGGGACGATAAAATCCCCACGATGTTCCTTGAATTTGTGAACCTCCTCACTCTTGCAACGAGTGAGGAGCAGTTAAGACGGAGTGTAAAGAACTTTGCCGAGAAGCACGGACTTGACAGGTTTTTCCTTTACGGCTTCGGTTCCCACCATTTCTACCTGCACCAACGCTACACGAGCGACCCCGAAATGGTGATGAAGAACAGAGTTTTGTCAGTACATTTTTAACCACCCTAAAATCAACGATTATGGCAACACGGATGACCATCAACGGAGTAAGCACCTGCACGGAAGCAGGTACGGAGAAATACGAGCGTTTCCAATTAGGTATCGGCAGACGCAAGCGGACACTTGTGCAGTACGACTACCGCCACCCCACAGACGGAGAGTTGTTCTCTTGTGTCAAACCCACATTGGACGAGTGCCGAGAAGCACGGGATGAGTGGCTCACGGCAAAGGAAGGAAAGGAGGACAGACGATGAACGCAGCCTATCAAACGCTGATAGTGAAGTTCAGTGAGCCTATCAAAGTATTGGACGGCATCTTTGACGATGCCGAAGCGTGGGGAGTTGATACCCTAAAAGGGTGGATAGACGACTACGAGAGCAGCAGGTTTACCGCCATCAACAGCCATACGGCAGTCATCACAAGCGAGTACAATATGGAGTGCCTGATGGAATGGTTGAAACGAAACACACCCATTGCCGAGATAACAGAATGTTAAACAAGTTGGCGGTGTCCGCACCGCCAACCTACAACCAAGAAAAGCATGATAGCGAAGACTATTTTACAGCAGATAGGCGGCAGACGCTTTGCCGCCATGACGGGAAGCAAGGACTTTATAGATATGGGTAACGGACTGCGCATGAGCCTTGCGAGGAACAAGACGAGTGCCAACCGCCTTGACATCATCTACGATGCCGGCTTAGACCTCTACAATATGCGTTTCTACCGCAGGACGTTCAGCAAAAAGACATTCGAGTGCAAGACGAAGGACATCGAAACACACGATGGCATATATTGCGATATGCTGGAAGAAATGTTCACGATGGTAACAGGACTCTACACCCATTTTTGAGTGGCGGCGGACAAAGCCGCCCTACTTTCTTTCGGTGAGCATGACGGCGGACAAAGAAAGTAGCAAAGAAACCGCTGTCCCAATCTACGATAGTATTCACAAAAACAAGTTTCAATCATGGAAGAAATCAGACAGAACGGAAAAATCATCCTGCACAGCGATGACGGAACAAGCATAAGGATGATTTTCAAAAACCTCACGGGCAGGATTTTTCAAGGTCAGGAATATGTGGAGTATATCCGGCATATCGCAATCGGGGAGATGGGATTTTCGCCCGGCATCATAGAGCATTGCAGGGACGGTGAAGTAATCGGCAAAGGAAAAATCCCGAATGTATGAAAAGCGGAAACTCCGATGAAGTTGCGGCTTCATCGGAGTTTCATTTGTCAGGCATTTGCCATGTTACGGAATGTACAGCAGCGCAAACTCCGCCTTTCTCCGTTTGAGCAGCATGGCGTGCCGTTTCCCCTTGTAGTTGCAGAAAGCGATATATTCCCGGTAAATGTTCCTGTCGCCCGCCTCCAATTTTCGGATCAGCGTGCTTTTGGGTATCTTCCCGCTCCCCAAAAGCCGGTATGGACCGACATTGTAGGCGAGCGTGGCAAGGAGCAGACTGTCACGCCCGAACTTACGGAACATGGCGCAGAACTTACGCAAGTCTTTCCGCAGGAGTGCGTCCGCCTGCCGCTTCGTCATGGTGCGTGCCGAATACCTTTCCCCCGGCTGCACCTGATGACCCCAGCCCACGTATGGGTGGTGTTTCTCCGAGTGCCAGCCTTCAAAATACTTCGTACAGCGAACCGCCCGCTCAAAAGGCGGCAGGCGGTAGATTGCCGCCTGCCTGTCCGTCCCCTTCCGACGGCTGTCCCGTGCGGACACGGAGCAGACCGCCAGCAGCGAACAGAGGATAGCCATGAATACACGCATCATCTTGGCAGAGGTTTGTAATTGCCTATGGGGATGACGGTCTGAATGTCGTCCTTCACGTTCCGGTTGTTGAAGTCAAATTCCAATTCGTAGGAATTTTTGAAATTGTCCTCCACCACCACGATGAAGTTGTGCGCCTCGTCGCCCTCAGCCGTATAGTACAGCCGGAACTTCTCGTTTTCGAGCAGGTAGCGGTCATTGGGCAGAAAAGTAATGCCGCCCGCCATTTTCAGCGTGCCTTCCCCTTCGAACTGGAAATACCGGATGGTGTAGAGCGTGTTGGCGTAATCGCCCGTCCTTTTCAGTTCACAGCGGATTTCCACCGTCTGCCCCTTTGTGACCTTGTTCGGTACGGGCATCGTTTCCACCGTGAACGGATAGGATTGCTGGATGTCCATGTCATCGTCACACGATGCGAGCGTGAGCGACACGGCGGCGAACAGGCAGAGTGCCAACGCCTTGAAGATGGATATTCTCTTGTTCTTGTTGTTCAGTATGTTCATTGTCCTTTGATTTTTAAGTTATTGTTCATTTCTTTTTTGCTGTCAGTTGCAGATACTCGTTCAAGTCCTTGCAACCGTCATAGAGTGCGGAACAGTTACAGACACGTCCGCCGTAGTGTCCTTTGAGGGCTTCCAGCGTCCTCCGCCCGGCTTCGTCACGGTCGAGGAAGCAGTCGATGCGCCCGTACCCGTCTAAGTGTTTTACCGCCTTACCCACGTTGGCGACGGAGTTCAGCACAAGGCTGTCGCCTGTTTCCAATCCAAGCGTGGCAGCGGAAAGGAAGTCCATAAATCCTTCAAATAAACTGCACACGCCAGTCGGAGAACTTTCCATTTTGACCAGCGACACATCCTTCGGCGGCACGCAACCCTTGAAATAACGGCTCCGGATTTCATAGCCGCCAACCACGTTCTGGAAACCGATTGCGAAATACCGTTTTCCACGCACGCCGTAGTTCAAGCGGCAGCAGTGACGGGATGCAACGGCATAAGGGATGCCCCGTTCCGCCAGATACTCTGTTAATGGTGAGCGGAGCAGTGGGACGGCTTCCACCCCCTCAAAGGCAGGTTCGGACGGTTCCGGCAGGTACAACGGCTTTTCCGATGCGACAAACGGCATACGGGCGGTTTCCGCTATGAATCTTGCCTGCGCCATGAAGTCACCGCTTCGGGCAAACTCCCCGGCAAGCGTGAAGATGTCACCGCCCTTGCCCAAACCGAAGTCGTACCAGAGCCGTTTCGCCACGTTCACACGGAAAGAGGGCGTGCGCTCACTGCGGTACGGCGCACGATACCAAAGTTCGTTTCCGCTCCTTCGGACAGGCTCATGCCCCAACCGCGCGAGAAAGTCCGCGAGGGATATTTGCCTCATGGTGTCTATATCCGTCCGTTCCATGCCGCGTGTCAGTTGATGACGAACTTGATGCCCACCCCGAATTGGGTATGGAACTTCTTCGTGTCGCCACCCCACAGGCAACGCTCCCGGAGGTTGGCGAGCAGGGCGATACGGTCAGCCACGTAAAACTCTACATCGAGCGTCAGCGCACCGCCGTAGATGAAGGCGTCCCGGTCGTGCAGTGTCGAACCGTCATGCAGCACTTTTTCGCCCCAATTCACCGATTCATACCCGGCGAGAGCCGAAGCCCCCGCATAGACGAACACGATTTTACGGGCATCGGAAAGTATCTTGAAATAGTAGCCGCCTTCCGCCGTGAACTGCGCCACAGGTATGGCGGTGTCCTTGTACGGGTTGTTTTTCAGGAGATACTCACCTCCGAACACCCATTTGTTCCCCTTCTTCGTGTAGGTGGAGAGAGCCGCCCCGAAACTGTACCCGCCGTCGTTGCCGCCGGGTTTGAAGCCGTCCGCCAGATTCGCCCTGACCTCGATGCCCTGCATCTTCGGCAGGCATCGCTGGGCGTGCGCCTGCCCCGTGAACAGGGCAAGCGACGCGATGATTATTGCGATGTACTTTCTCATGGTCAGCGCACTTGAAGTTCGTTGATGGTATTGGCGCGCACCAAGTCCTCGTTCTCGATCACGAAGGACTGGTGACGGCCGCCGTTCTTCTCGTTCAGCTCCACCACGAGGCACTTGCCGTCGGGTATGGTGAACTTCGCCATCGTGAAGACCGTGCGTTCGCTTTTTTTGCCCGGCACGAGCGTGGCGTAGTTCTGCGCGCGGAGCGGCAGGATGATACGCTCCTGCACGGCGGTACGCTTCGCCACCTTCTTGTCCACGATTTTCCATGTGATGTAGTCCACATCGAAAGGCACGTTGCTCTGGTTCTTGATTTCCGTGTGGAAATACAGAAGCCCGTTGTGCGTGTAGATGCCTTTCAGAAGGTACTGGATGCCGAAACGCTTGCAGCCGATATGCTTCACCTCACGTTTGTTCTGCTTGTGGATGGACTTCATGATAAGGCGCACCAGCATCGGACTTTCGCTGCCTAATTCTTTCAGGTAGATTTCCTGCGCGTTGTTCGGACGGTTCACCGCCTCGCCGTCATGGATGAAGTCGCACATCTCCACGTTGAGCAGCAGCGGTTCGGCGGCGTATTTCACGTTGAAGGTGTAGAAACTCCCGTCCTCCGTGATGACGGACATGTTGGTTTCGTTCGGGAAATTCCTCACGGTAGCCTTCACACGGATGACGTTCTCCGCTCCGTCGGCTTTGCCCGCAATCAGGTCGGGCGAGCCTAAATCGACATAGCGCACCTCCGCCGGGAAGATGACATGCACGGTCTTGTCGTAGGTCACTTCCAAGCCGTGCGGGGGAACCATGCGGTCAAAGCCCAGCTTTCTCGTCAGACCGTGATACAGGTCGCCGTCCGCCTCCTTCTGCGGATAGACCTCTTTTGTCAAGGTCAGTTCTTCACTTCCGTTGGTCGTTTCAACGGTTACGTTTTCCTGCGCGTTGGCAGTTGCGATGCCCATAGCGAGGGCAAACATCATGATTACTTTTCTCATTTTACTTTGAATTTAGTGGGTTGTTGTTATTGATTGGATTTCTTATGATTATACATCAGTTCTTCTCCTGATAGAGCATGACCCTGTACCCGGCTTTCAGATGCACTTTGACGGTGCGCATCTTCTTGGCAATGTACTGGCTCGTGCCTTGTATCAGCCCCTTGCCCAAGTCGGAGGCGAGCTGCGCCCCGGCATTGGTGGAGATGTTGATGCTACTGCCGAGCGAACCGCCCATGTTGGCGGCAACCTCCCTGACGGCGTTCATCTCCATCGAGTTGGGGATGAATATGCCGGGCTGCCCGTCCGTGTCATAGACCTCCAACTCCACCGGGATAACCGTACCGTCGTGTTCCAGCGAGGTGATTTCGATGCCGAGCCGTTCACCCTGAATCTTGGCTGCGCCGACCACCACCGCATTACGGGGGATGATCCGGTCTGCTACCGCCATCGGCTCCAACAGCCGCAACCTGACCGCCTGCCCGTCCGTCACGCTCTGCGCCCCATAGACGCATGCCGGTATGGTGTTCCTGTCCGGTACGGTTGTAACGCCCACCGCCGTGTTGAAACTGCGGTTGCGTTCCTGCGAGAAGGAAGCGACAAATTCGGCATTGCTCATGGGCTGTCCGAGCGAGGACACCACCTGATGCGTCACTTGCCTGACGGGTTTTGCCGTGTTCTTTCCGGTTTTCTGCACGGGGGACGGCTCTGCGGTCTGTCCCGCTGCCGCCTGCGTGCCGTTCTGACCGCCCATGTACTTCGCCGCCAGTTCGTAGGATTTTTCCATGAGTGCCACCTGCTCGTCCATCGTGGAGCTTCTCTCTTTTCCGCTTTCCAGTTCGGATTCGAGGGTGGCGATGCGTTCCAGCAGCTCGTCCATCTCCGCATTGTCGTTCTTCGGCTGCTCGTAGAAGTTGCCGAGCGTGGCATTGAGGTCACGGTAGGCGGCTGCCGAGGACTGGATGGTCTTCGGTGCTGGCTTCACCGCCTCTTCCGTTCCGCCGGGATTGGCAAGGTCGAAGTCGCTGTCCCCATCCGCTTCCACCGTTTCGCGGTCGAACAGGTCGCCCAACTGCTGCATGGCGCGGCTGCGGTTCTCCTGCCGTTCCTCCATTGCCCCCTGCTCGTAGGCTTTCGCCTTGTCACCGATAATCCGGCGGTTCTCCTTGTCCGCATCGGGCATCTCGATGTTGTAGCCGCTTGTTCCCGGCTCCTGCTCCTTGCCGGAGGACGGGGCGAATATCAGCCACATAGCCCCGATGAATACCAGCACCATAGCGGGAAGCACTATCATTTTCTGGCGTTTCAGCCGTTGGGCTTCGGTCAGCGGCTTGCGCTCCTTTTTCGGCTTGTCGTTGCCGGGAGCCGCCTTGTTTTCGTTCTTGGGTTCATTCTTCGTCTGTTCCATATAAATAAGGTATTACATTGTGATTGTTATCCGGCTTCACGGACAGTTCCACCTGTCCGGCATGGTCTATCTCCATCCGGCTGCCGTCATTCCTGCCGATGTCATAGACGGCTTTACCGAAGGTGTAGAGGGCAAGTGCGGCGAATGCGATGAGCATCGCCAGCACGATGCGCCTGCGTGTCTTCGGCGGCAAGCCGTCCAGATACCCTTTGAGCCGTTCCACCAGCATTTTCTTTTTGTCGTGGAGTTTCCAGTACGCACTCCACAGTGATTTCTTGATTTTCTTCATGTCCGTTTACCTTTTGATGGTTTGTAAATCTTTGTTCTCGATGATGGTGAATCCCTCGATGGTGAACCCGTTGGGGTTGTCGTCCGAACGGGACGAGTTCAAGAGGCGGCACGTGGTCACGAGGCTGCGCTCTGTGACGTTGCTCTGCCGGATGATTTTCTGCGTGGCGTAGGTCACGGTGCGGTAGGGATAGCCGTTGAAGTCGCACACCACGCTGTCCACCTTCAGCACTTGGTTGATGTTACCGGCGATGATGCGGTTGTAGTACCCCTTCTCGGCGAAGTCCGAATAGTAGTTGTACACGCTCTTGTCTGCCAGCAGCAACGCACGCTTCACGTTGTGTTCTATCGCGCTCTTTTCGGGCGAGAGCGTGAAGAACAGCTCGTGGAAGCGGCGCACATGCTCCCTCGCTTCCGCCGGACGGTTCTGCGAGAGGTCCTGCGAGAGTGCCAGCATCAGCGACTTGCCGTTGTCCAGCACATAGATCTTTTCCCGCTGCCGCTCCGCGAAGCGGTAGGAACTCCACACGCTCCATACCGTTATCACTGCGCACAGCGAGAGGAAGACGATACCGAACAGGCGTATCTGCCTGAACGATGATTCGATGTTTTTGAGTGACTTGAATTCCATTTTACTTTTTCCGTTTATAATTCCACATTGATTATTTCAGCAGTTTCCCGGCACGTCCGACCATGTTGCCTGCGGTAGCACCCGCCACGCTTCCCGCCATGCCTCCGGCGCGTCCCGCCATCTGGTTCACGTTGCGCCCGTAGCCGCCCATGCCCCCGGCTTGGATGATCCAGCCCGCCACCGTCGGAATGGTGAAGTAGCCGATGATGCCGATTATCATGAACACGATATACACCCCGTCGCTGGAATCCAGCGAGAAGTTGGGGTCGGTCTGCATGCGCTCGATGTCGCTCTGGAGCATCAACACCTGAATCTTGGCGAGTATGGTGCTGAATATGTCCGACACGGGCAGCCACAGATAGACCTGAATGTAGCGGCATATCCACTGCGTGAGCGTGCTTTGGAAGCCGTCCCACACCGATATGGCGAAGGCTATCGGACCGAGTATCGCCAGCACCACGAGGAAGAAGGTGCGGATGGTGTCTATCACGAGGGCGGCGGCTTGGAACATCAGTTCCAGTATCTCGCGGAAGAAGTCGCGGATGCCCTTCTTCATCTTGTACATCCCCCGGTCGATATACATCCCCGCCATCGTCACCATGTCGGAGGGCGACCAGCCCAATTCCTCCAGTTGCTTGTCAAACTCCTCGTTGGACACGAGGTAGGCGGTTTCGGGGTTGCGCACCATCGCCTCGTATTCCAGCCTGTCCTTCTGCTCCCGGTACTTGTTCATGTCCAAAGTCTGCGTTTCGAGCAGTTTCGCCGTACCCTGCACGACGGGCGAGAGGACGCTGTTTATCGTGCCAAGCACCACCGTAGGGAAGAACATGATGCACAGACCGACGGCAAAGGGACGGAGCATCGGGAAGACGTCTATCGGTTCGGCTCTCGCCAACGACTGCCATACCCGGTAGGCGACATAGAAGAGCGCGCCCAGCCCGGCGATGCCTTTCGCCACGCCCGCCATGTCGGCGCACAGCGGCATCATCTGCTCGTAGAGCGAGCGGAGAATCTGGTGAAGGTTGTCGAACTCCATAGGCTACCAGTATCTTTCGTTCATGCTCCCGTACAGCCCCATGATGCGGTCAAGGTCGTTTTTCTTCTTCGCACGCAGGTAGCTCACGCTGATATTCTTGTTGGTGTAGTAGCTCACGAGGTTGCGGTAACGCTTCATCTTGGAGTGGCAGCGTTCCACCACGTCCATGCGCTCCTTGTCCGTCATGGAGAGCGTGGTGATGTTCACCACGTTCTTCAACTCCGTAAGCACGTCATTGGATTCCTCCAGCAGCTTCGTGTACCCGAAGGCGATGGCTCCGAGTTCCTCCACCGTGAAGTTGTCGTCGCGCAGCATCTTCTGGAAGCTGGTCACGTAGATGTCCGTGATGTCGCCTACCATCAGTATGGTCTGCTGCACCTTGCGGGCGTCCTTGACCAGATTGTTCACGGATTTGAGGGCGTCGTAATACTTCTTGCCCTGCTCGTAGATTTTCACCGTTTCCTGAAAGTTATTCACCATGTTCGTGGCGGTCTTCGAGGTGTGGATGATGTTCTTCGAGGCATTGATGATGCCCTGCGCCAGATTGCCCGGATCGCTCACGACCCATTGGGCGGAAGCCCTGCCCGCGAGAAGCAGGCACAGGCAGATGACGAATGTTATTCTTGTTCTCATGTTTCTTTGGATTTTAGCGGTTCTTATTTTCCTGCCGGAGTTTCCGGCTGCGGCTTCACACGCACGTAGTCCCCGTTCGGTGAGAAGGTCAGCACGTCGGTGGCTTCGTTATACGCCACGTCGATGCGGAAGCCGGTGTTCATGAACAGGTTGCCGTTCTCCTCCTGCAAGAGGTAGGTTTCCGGTTTCAGCCTGCGGCGGATGCCGCTCCGTTTGAATACCGTCACCTTGTAGGCTTCGCCCTCCTTGTAGATAAGCACGTCGGGCTTGCCCTCCACGCTTTCCCAATTCCCGCACAGCAGGTCGCGGCGGTTCTCCGCCACGTCGCAGGATTGCAGCACCATGACCGCCAATCCGATCAGACACTTGCTGACTTGCAGCATCTTCATTCTTGATATGCTCATACGCTTTTCTTTTTTCGTTGATAAATCTGTTTTACCGATTATTGATTACTTACTGCTTGTTTCTCCGTCTTTCGGCAAGCTGTCGGATGGCGGCTTCGATGTCGCCGCCCAATTGCTCCGCCAGACGGTACACCTCCACCTTTTCCGTTTCCTCGGTGGTGTACGCCAGATACTCTTCCGCGCTCACCTCGGTGGCATAGACCGCCGACTGCGTGCCGCCCAAGCCTATCCACACCTCCTTGTAGAGCCGTGAGGGGTTGTTCGCCATGTTGATGGAGAGTATCTGCGACTTCTCCTTCTCCGTCAGTCCGAGCAACGCCTGAATCTGGTCGAACTTGTTCATGTACTTGCGCTGGTCAAGCAGGATTTTACAGTCCGAGTTGTTGATGATGCTCTCCTTGACGACGGGCGAGGAAATGATGTCGTCCACCTCCTGCGTCACCACGATTGCCTCACCGAAGTATTTGCGCACCGTCTTGTACATATAGCGCAGGTAATCAGCCATGTTCGCCGACGAGAGAGCCTTCCAAGCCTCTTCCACGATAAGCTGCTTTCTCACACCTTTCAGACGCCGCATCTTGTTGATGAAGGCTTCCATGATGATGATGGTCACTACCGGGAACAGTTCGCGGTTGTCCTTGATGGAATCGATCTCGAAGACGATGAACCGTTTGCCCAGCAGGTCGATGTTCTCCGCCGAGTTGAGCAGGAAGTCGTAGCGTCCGCCCCGGTAATACTGCCGCATGGTGGTGAGCATGTTGTCGATGTTGAAGTCCTCCTTCTCCACCTTGATGTCGCGTTCCGCCAGTTCCCTGCGGTAGTCGTCGCGCATGTACTCGTAGAAGGTGTTGAACGAGGGGACGATGCTCCGGTCAGCCCTGATGCGCTCGATGTAGGCACTCACGGCACTGCCCAATTCCCCGCTTTCGGTTTTCGTCACCTTGTCGTCCTCCGACTTCCAGAGCGTCAGCAGCAGCGTCTTTATGCTGTCCTTTTTCTCCACGTCGAACACGTAGTCGTCGGTATAGAACGGGTTGAAGCTGATGGGCTTCTCCTCCGTGTAGGTAAAATACACGCCGTCCGTGCCGCCCGTCTTGCGCCGTATCATCTCGCATAGCCCTTGATAGGAGTTTCCCGTGTCCACCAATACCACATGCGCGCCCTGCTCGTAGTATTGCCGCACGAGGTGGTTCATGAAGAACGACTTGCCACTGCCCGAAGGACCTAATACGAACTTGTTACGGTTCGTGGTGATGCCCCGCTTCATCGGCAGGTCACTGATGTCGAGGTGCAGCGGTTTTCCCGTGAGCCTGTCCACCATCTTGATGCCGAAGGGCGAGAGCGAGCTGCGGTAGTTGGTTTCCTCCGTGAAGAGGCACACCGCCTGTTCGATGAAGGTGTGGAAACTCTCTTCCGCCGGAAAGTCCGCCGCGTTGCCGGGCATAGCCGCCCAATAAAGTGTCGGGCAGTCGATGGTGTTGTGGCGCGGCACGCACTCCATGCTTGCCAGCTGGCTGCCCACGTCGTTCTTTATGTGCTTCAGCTCTTCCGCGTCGTCGCTCCACGCCATGACGTTGAAGTGCGCCCGCACCGAGGTCAGCCCGTAGGAGTGCGCCTCGTTCAGGTAGCGGTCTATCCACTCGCGGTTGATGCTGTTGCTCCGGCTGTATCGGGATAACGACTGCATATTCCTTGCGGACTTCTCGAATTTTTGAAGGTTCTCCTCGCTGTTGTCGATAATCACGTACTGGTTGTAAATGTGGTTGCAGGAGAGCAGCAGCCCCACCGGGGAGGCGAAGGAGAGGCGGCAGTCCGAGCGGTCGGTGGAGAGTTTCTCATACCGTGTGTCGGTAGCCACCGTGCCGGGAAGGTCTTCCGCGTCGGACAGGGTGTGCAGGCACAGGCGATTGTCGCCGATGCGCATCTCCCGTGCCGAGAGGTCTATGTCCTGTAACGTGGCGTCGCCTTCGGGCATGAGCGAGAAGTAACGCTCTATCAGTCCGGCTTTGCCGTCTGTCCCCACGATCTCGTCGGTGGAGAGGCGGCGCAGCCTGACAAAGCCGCTGTCGTTGATGATGCGCTCGAACTGTTCCGCAGCCTCCATGAACTTCGCGGCTGTTTCCTTGTCCAGTTCCTTCGGGATGATATGCCCCCGGCACAGCGTGCTGAAATTGCTCTGCATCCGGTTACGCTCCTTCGTCGTCTTGGTCAGGTAGAGGTAGCACGTGTGCTTCAGGTACGGTCGCTCGTTGAAGTGCCGCTCGAAAGAGCGGCTCAAAAAACTCATGTCGTCCTTGTGAAGTTCCGGCGTGTACTTCTCCTTGATGAACCAGTCCTGCTTGTGGACGACGGAGAAGTCCGGCAGCACCTTGATCGCCTTGCACCAGCAGCCGTGTATAGCCTCGTACTCCGCACCCGTCACGGTATAAAGCTCCGGCAGTTCCACCTCGAAAGCCACCGTGATGTCGGCGTCTTTGGAGATGATGCAACCTTGCTCCACCGCCAATAGCGGGAACTTGTTTTCCAGTGTTGTCATTTTGGATGTATTCCTCATGTCGTTTCTTCCTTTCGTTTCCGTTTGAATAATCGGGTGATCCGCCGCCGGTTGATAAGGTATCGGGGATGGCTCCTTGTTGCCCCTAATTTCATCAGTCCGTGTTCGCCGTACCGGGCGTTCAGCGCGAAGGTCTGCCATACGAGGATGGAAGACGATGCCACGCCGAAGCCGATACATACCCACTGGTCGATGCCGACCATGTAGAGGATGACGAACAGGACGAAGAGAGCCAGCAGACCTCCGCAGAAGATGAAGAGGTACTGAGCCTTCAAACCCTTGAACTCTACCGGACGGCCGATACCCTTGTTTATCGGGTATTCAGCCATACATTGTTTATTAAAGGAAGAATGAGCGCAGGATGGTGGCGGCGACAATCAGGAAGATGCACGCCCCGAACCACGAGGCGGCAGTCTTGGATGTGTCGGGATCGCCGGACGAGAATTTCCCATACACTTTCACGCCCCCGATAAGCCCGACTACCGCGCCGATGGCGTAGATGAGTTTCGTGCCGGGGTCGAAGTACGAACTCACCATAGAGGTGGCTTCGTTGATGCCCGCGATGCCGTTTCCCTGCGCGAAGGCGGAGGCGGTTGCGGCAACCAGAAGTGCCGCAGAGAGGATAAGTTTCTGTCTGTTGTTCTTGTTCATAAACTGTTCTTGTTTTGTGCCGTCCAAAGGGTGGATGGTCCTTTGTCGGGCGGTTGATACTCGATTACTTTACTTTGGTTTAGTGGGTTGCCCGTTTGTTTCTACGGACTTGGGTGTGTCCGTTGCGAATTGGCTGTACCTTGTACCGCCGTGCGCGTGGGTGATGCCGTCTTACGTTTTCATTCTCATTCTTTTTTAGTCGTTATACATAGTTGCGGATGTCGAAGTTCTCAATACTGTCCGGGACGACAAAATCCTTTTTCGGTTTATTCTTCTTCAGCCGGATTTCGATAAGTCCCTTGATGCGGATGCTCATTTCAGACGAGCCGGTCATCAGCTTCTCGTACAGCTCCGTCCCTTCCATGTCGGTGAAGACCTTTGCCGCCCGCTCCCGTTCCGTCGTTGTCGCTTCCGGGTTCTTGGCGGTTCTGACCGCATCGTCTATCTCGTCGAAACTGCTTCCCGATGCCCTCGGCGCGTCGGGCGTTTCTTCCTCCGGCTCGTCCTCCCCGAACTCCAGTTCCGAAGGCGTGAGGCTCGTGAAGGTTTCGTCGAGTTTATCCTCCGGGACTTGTGCGGGACGGGACACGGTTTCCGTGTTTCCGTCGTCAAAAGTAGTCTCTTCCTCCGTCAGCTCAATGCCTTTTTCCGAAGTGGCGGCTTCTTGCGTCGGTATGGCAGCGGTTGTCCGGGGCGATGCCATCCTGAAACGGCTCTTGCCGATGATGTCCGGGGTGTCTGCGGGCGGTGTGTCCCTTACCGTTTCGGGCTTTGCCGCCGTGCCGCCCAACGACCGCCACACTCCGGCTATGCTTCTTAGGAAGCGGACAAGTCTGGTTTCCATGATCCTGTCATAAAGGAGCAGGAACAGGAACCACAGGTTGCAGCCGACCGATACGGTCAGCAGAATATCAGTCATGCTTATTGTTTCACTCATGCACGTTCTCTTTTTGAGGGTTAAAATACTGCGTCGTAATTCTGGGCGTAAAGGCTCTTTATCGCCTCCTCGCACTGGTTGAAGTGGTGCGTAAGCACATGGTCGATGTAGGCGGACAGCGACAATTTGTCATGCCCGATCACACGGGTGATGCGCATGATGCGGTCGTGGTACTCCGGACGCACATACGCCATCTTTCCCTCGCGTGCCTTCACTTCGGCTTCACGGATGAACAGCCGTTCATAGTCCTTTTCACCGCATTTGCCGCCTAACGGCACGGGGGATAGGATTTCCACACTCGCCTGCACTTGGGCAAGCATACCGCCGCCGTCATGCTGCGGACTTCTGTTTTTCTGGTTCTTTTCCATATTCAAATCAAGTCTTCACGTTGTTTCTTGTACAGTTCGTTTATTTTCTCCTTGTGCTGTTCCAGATGTTGGCGCAGCACGGTGTCCACGTAGCCGCCTACCGAGATTTCACGCCCGGCGATGTCGTTCACGATTTTGAGAATCTTGCTGTGGACATCGCGGCTGATATAGACGCACTGGCGCGTCTTTATCTCGTTGCGGCGGAGGAACAGCCCGGAATAGTCGTCCTCCTGCCGTTTGCGGCGGACAGTGTCCCTCTGCGGTTTTTCCTTTGCCGTGTATTGCGCGGGCGGCGGTTCCGTTTCAGGGACGCTTTTTTCTTCGGGAGCAGGCGCGGGCGGCTCCTGCGCGTGGTACAGGGTCCCGTCCTGCCTGCGTCTGCCGATGGAGGCTATCAACAGTTCCTCGTCAATGCCTTCGGTGTTCACTTTCCTGCTGCCCATGATTATTGAGGTCTGATGATACGGCTTATCTCTTCCGAGAACTCACGGATGCCGCTCCCTTTCAGCAGGGACGCATCCATCGGGAAGATGGTCGAGCGGAACACGCTCTTGCGCTCTTCCGAGAGGTCGCGCCGGAACTTCTTGCTGTCGGGCAGGCGGGTGGACAGCACCGGCAGCCCCATCTCGGCGATCACATCCTCATACAGGTCGTAAAGCCCGTTCTTCTCCCTGCCGTCCACCATCGTCCAGAACAGGTACAGCCCTTTTGTTTTCGCCTGTCCCGTCGTCATGAGGTTGTCACGGAACATCACAGCGAATTGCAGGGTGCTTTCCACGACAAAACGGTCGGCACTCATGGGCGCGAAGATGTAGTCCATCTGCGAGAGGGTCTTGACCACGCCGTTGCTTTTCAGGGTTCCCGGCATGTCGAAAAACACGATGTCGGGTTTCACCTCTTCTTCGGCAAGCATCCTTTCGGCATCATCGAGGGCGTTAAGGGCGTCGCTTGCGATGACCGGGTAGGCGTTCTTCCTTATCTTGCGGAAGTGGTCACACGCGAGTGCCTTGAAATAGAGGCTCCCGCCGATAAGTCCCGTTTCACGTTCACGCAACCCGTGTATGCTGTGCTGCGGGGTGTCGCAGTCTATGACTGCGACATTGTGTCCTTTCACGTTGTGGAGGTAGTTGGCGGCAAGTGCCGTGACGGTGGATTTGCCGATACCCCCTTTCTGTGTTGCGAATGCAACGAATGTTTCATTACTCATGGTTCTGTTGGTTTTAATGGTTGATGAATTGTTTTCCTGCTCCGATACGGAATCGGTGACATGTATATCCGCGTCCGCGAATCTCTGACTGTCCGGTTCGTCACGTATCCGCTTCAACGGTGGGGCAGGGATTCGGATAACTGATGAATGACGACATTGCGTCATGAAGTCATTGAATCCGTGAATCACCGCGTCATTGTAAAACCGGGTATCCGAAGGTTCGGGTATCCGGTCAGGCAAATAGCCGCCGAAGCGGTTTGCCGGGTATTTGAAAGCCTCATTTTTCATATCTTCAAATCGTTCGTTTCTTGAATCATGCTGCAAATAAACAAGGATATTTTTGAACCTGTATCACTTCCCCGACAAGTGGCGGCATGTTGCGCCGGTTGGCACTGATTGTCCGGGTCAAGCCTCTGTCCGATACCGCTTTAAGGGCGTAACTTTGCACCCGAACGGCAGGGTTCGCCGCAGGTGGCGCAGCCCGGAGTTTGAAAGGCATTCCCCCAATCCGGCCCCGACGGATTTTTATGTTCGCCTGAACATAGCAAGATGTCTTTTCAGCCGCTCAAAACGTTTTGAGCAGCCACGAAAAGCACTTGCCCTTGCAGGGGGCGGGCTTCCTCTCCGAAGTCGGGAAGCTTTTCAAACCTGCGGTGTCTGTGACCCCAAGCGGCGGCTTATGCCGTCCATCCGCTAAATCCAAAGTTTATATGAAAGAGAAAAGAAACAAGACCGGGAGAAATCCCAAACTTGATCCGGCGGTATTCCGCTACACCGTCCGTTTCAACGAGGAGGAACACAACCGTTTCCTCGCCATGTTCGAGAAGTCGGGCGTTTACGCCAAGTCGGTTTTCATCAAGGCGCACTTCTTCGGGCAGCCGTTCAGGGTGCTGAAAGTGGACAGGACGCTGGTGGATTACTACACCAGACTGTCCGATTTCCATGCGCAGTTCCGCGCGGTAGGCACGAACTACAACCAAGTCGTGAAGGAACTCAGGCTGCATTTTTCCGAGAAAAAGGCAATGGCGTTGCTCTACAAGCTGGAGCAACAGACCGTCGAACTCGTGAAACTGAGCCGTCAGATTGTGGAACTTTCAAGGGAAATGGAGGCGAAATGGTCGCAAAAATCAGTGTAGGAAAGTCGCTGTACGGCGCACTTGCCTACAACGGGGAAAAGATCAACGAGGCGAAAGGGCGTCTGCTCACCACCAACCGCATCTACAATGACGGCACGGGGACGGTGGACATACGCAAGGCGATGGAGGGTTTTCTCGCCTGTATGCCGGAGCATACGAGGGTGGAGAAACCGGTACTCCATATCTCGCTCAACCCGCATCCCGACGATGTGCTGACCGATACGGAATTGCAGGACATCGCACGCGAGTATCTGGAAAAACTCGGCTACGGGGACCAGCCGTATCTTATTGTAAAGCACGAGGACATAGACCGCCACCACCTGCACATCGTGACAATCAATGTGGACGAGAAAGGCAGGCGGCTCAATCAGGATTTCCTTTTCCGCCGCAGCGACCGCATCCGGCGGGAACTGGAACAAAAGTACGGGCTGCACCCGGCGGAACGTAAGAATCAACGGATAGAGAACCCTCTGCGAAAGGTGGACGCTTCGGCGGGCGACGTGAAAAGGCAGGTCGGGAATACCGTCAAGGCTCTGAGTGGACAGTACCGTTTCCAGACGATGGGCGAATATCGCGCCCTCCTTTCCTTATATAATATGACGGTGGAGGAAGCGCGGGGAAACGTGTGCGGGCGTGAGTATCACGGGCTGGTCTATTCCGTCACCGATGATGCCGGGAACAAGACGGGCAACCCGTTCAAGTCCTCGCTTTTCGGGAAGTCCGCAGGCTATGAAGCCGTGCAGAAGAAGTTTGCCCGTTCCAAGCAGGAGATTAAGGACCGGAAACTCGCCGACATGACAAAACGCACCGTCCTTTCCGTGCTTGAAGGCACGTATGACAAGGAGAAGTTCGTTTCGCGGCTCAGGGAGAAGGGTATCGACACCGTGCTGCGCTACACGGAGGAAGGGCGCATCTACGGAGCCACGTTTATCGACCATCGCACGGGCTGCGTGCTGAACGGCTCGCGCATGGGCAAGGAACTTTCCGCCAACGCTTTGCAGGAACACTTCACGCTGCCTTATGCCGGACAGCCACCGATTCCGCTTTCCGTTCCGGTGGAAACAGTAGAGGATATGCGCGAACAGACAGCATCCGACCACGAGAACACGGCGGGAGGTATCGGTCTGCTCACTCCCGAAGGTCCGGCTGTGGATGCCGAGGAGGAAGCCTTTATCCGGGCGATGCAGCGCAAGAAGAAAAAGAAAAGGCGCAAGGGTTTGGGAATGTAATCGAGGTATCAACATCAAAATTTTTCAATCTATGTCACAACAAGAAGACGATTTGAGGGCATTGGCGAAAATCATGGATTTTCTGCGTGCCGTGAGTATTATTTTAGTGGTCATGAACGTGTACTGGTTCTGCTATGAAGCCATACGGCTCTGGAGCGTGGACATCGGCGTGGTGGACAGAATCCTGATGAATTTCAACCGCACGGCGGGGCTGTTCCGTTCCATCCTCTACACGAAACTGTTTGCCGTCCTCCTCCTTGCCCTGTCCTGTCTGGGAACGAAGGGCGTCAAGGGAGAGAAAATTACTTGGGGACGGATCTGGACGGCTCTTGCCGCAGGGTTCGTACTGTTCTTCCTCAACTGGTGGATACTGGCGTTGCCGCTACCGGTTGAAGCGGTGACGGGGCTTTACGTGCTGACCGTAGGCACGGGCTATGTATGCCTGCTGATGGGCGGTCTGTGGATGAGCCGCCTGTTGAAACACAACCTCATGGATGACGTGTTCAACAACGAGAACGAGAGCTTCATGCAGGAAACACGGCTCATCGAAAGCGAGTATTCGGTCAATCTGCCCACCCGCTTTTATTACAGGAAACGTTGGAACAACGGCTGGATTAACGTAGTGAATCCCTTCAGGGCTTCCATCGTATTGGGTACGCCGGGCAGCGGAAAGTCATACGCGGTGGTAAACAATTTTATCAAGCAGCAGATTGAGAAGGGCTTCTCGATGTATGTTTACGACTTCAAATTCAGCGACTTGTCCACGATAGCCTATAATCATCTGCTCAACCACCCGGAGGGATACAAGGTGAAGCCGAAGTTCTACGTGATAAACTTCGATGACCCGCGACGCTCGCACCGTTGCAATCCCATTCACCCGGACTTCATGGAGGATATTACGGACGCTTACGAAAGCGCGTACACCATCATGCTCAACTTAAACAAGAGTTGGGTGCAGAAGCAGGGCGACTTCTTTGTGGAATCGCCCATCATCCTCTTCGCGGCTATCATCTGGTATCTTAAAATTTTCCAAAATGGCAAGTATTGCACGTTCCCCCATGCCATCGAGTTCCTGAACCGCCGTTACGAGGATATCTTCCCGATACTGACATCTTACCCGGAATTGGAGAACTATCTCTCACCGTTCATGGACGCGTGGCTCGGAGGGGCTGCCGAGCAGTTGATGGGGCAGATTGCATCGGCGAAAATCCCGCTGTCACGCATGATTTCCCCGCAGCTCTATTGGGTGATGTCGGACAGTGAGTTCACGCTGGACATCAACAATCCCAAAGAGCCGAAAATACTCTGCGTGGGCAACAATCCGGACCGTCAGAACATTTACGGGGCGGCTCTCGGTCTGTATAATTCCCGTATCGTGAAGCTCATCAACAAGAAAGGGATGTTGAAGTCGTCAGTTATCATCGACGAGCTTCCGACGATATATTTCAAGGGGCTGGACAACCTTATCGCCACCGCACGAAGCAACAAGGTTGCCGTATGTCTGGGATTTCAGGATTTCAGCCAGTTGGTGCGTGACTACGGGGACAAGGAGGCGAAAGTGGTGATGAACACCGTCGGCAATATTTTCTCCGGTCAGGTGGTGGGCGAAACCGCCAAGACGCTCTCGGAACGGTTCGGAAAGGTGTTGCAGAAACGGCAGTCCATTTCCATCAACAGGCAGGATGTTTCCACCTCCATCAACACGCAGATGGACGCGCTTATCCCGCCGAGCAAGATTTCCGGCTTGACGCAGGGAATGTTTGTCGGTTCGGTGTCCGACAACTTCAACGAACGTATAGAACAGAAGATTTTCCACTGTGAGATTGTCGTGGATGCCGAGAAGGTCAAGCGCGAGGAGAAAGCCTACAAGCCGATACCCGTAATTACTGACTTCACGGACGAGGATGGCAAAGACTGCATGAAGGAAACAGTGCAGGCGAATTACAGGCGTATCAAGGAGGAGGTGAAACAGATTGTCGCCGACGAGCTGGAACGCATCGCGGGTGACGAAAATCTGAAACATCTGTTGCAGCAGAAATAGTATATCCGTTTATATATGGAAAATCCGTAGCCGACGACCGGTTACGGATTTTTATTTTCAGATTGGAGATGCTTGTTGATGGTGGTAATGACAAGCATGAGCAGATAGTTTTTCAGTTCTGTATCATCTTTTAGTAGTATGCTGTATTCTTCGGCGAAGATTCTCAACAGTCGGATTCTGAGTTTCGACATTTCCTCACCGAAAGGTATCTGCCGGTTTTCTTTCCAATACTCTATTGTTATAGAAGACGCCAACCATTTGAACTCCGCTTTCATTTCCTTGCGGAGTTTCTTGAAACGGGTTTGCTCGGTGACAGGCGGGTCATTGTATGGCATCATATCAACCGGGTCATAAATGGATATGCAACCGATGCCGTAATCCATGATTACAGGCAAGTCTGCATCTGAATCTTTCTTATGTTTCTTCTTAGCCATCCTTCCTGTTGCCTTTTGACAAAATGATTTTTCCAGCTTCAGTAAGCCTGTATTTTTGGTTGCGGTGCTTGGGATTTTCCGGATGGGTTTGTTCGACAAGTCCCTCTCTCAATGCAGGATTTAGGTAACTGGTAAGGAAATTATCACGTCCCCTCAAAGATAAACGCTCCATGATTTCTTTCAACGGCAAAATATCATTTCCCAAAGCTGATACAAGCGACATTACTTGTCCTGCTACTTGTCCTGCTACTTGTCCTGTTTCTTGTCCTGTTTCTTGTCCTGCCACCTTATATCTGAAGACAAGTTTCACTTCATTGGTTGTTATTTGATATTCAGGCTCCGGCAAATTAACCTTTTGACATTCTTCTATTATGAGATTTATGCCGCGTCCCCAGCTCTCCAATACTTTTCGCACATAAAGCGTGTCTGCAATTAAAGGATTATGGGGCTTTGAACCATGTTCGGATTTGATTTTATTCATATCCCATTCGGACGGAAACGAACCGGGATTCTCTATTTCAACACGGTCATCATAGATGGCTATGGCTACCGAACCTCCAATATCACGGTAACTCCTGTGACATAGGGAGTTGATTACAGCTTCTCGTATAGCCTTATGCGGTATTTCCAAATGTTCCTCACGCTCCAATGCGTCCGTTGTTCCGGATAATGAAAGATGTCTGAACACAAAAGCCATTGCCTCGTCAAGCAGATGGAACAAGTTCCCGTGTACCCGTTTGTTGTCTATAAATACGGTTTTGTCTGTACCTCTGAATCGGGCAAGTCGCAGCAAGTTCTGCGGATAATGTACCAGTTTCTTTTTGGCGAACAATACGGCGGCTGCATTTTTAAGTACACCGCCTTCAAGAAGATTCAGTTTTTCAAGTATGATAGGAACTTCGTCACCTGTCGATTCGGGTAAACGTCCGTACTCTATTCCTAAACGTACCGTCTTGTGGATTTCCTCTTCATCCAAATCCGTAATCTTCAAATCGGTATTCGGGTAGGTTTCCCAGCTATGCCAGACTTTTTCATGCTGCAAAAGAAGTTCATTATACTTTGATTGTGGCATCGTTGTGGTCGCACTTTCCACCCGCATATATGGTCTTCCTTTATAGCAGAACGGACGGTTGAGCCTTGAATCTTCAACACGAAAAACAATTACTTTCTTCTCACTGTCCGGCAGCGGTGCATAAGATATTTGTACCATTGCCACAGGCTCCAACCGGTTGATCGCGTCCGCTATATCCCTCTTGGTCTTGTCGCTCACGTCTTGTCCGATGATTTTTTCCTTGTCGGTAACACCGAACAATACCGTGCCGCCTTCTCCGTTAAGGAAAGCGCAAAGCGTTTCCATGCCACGCTCCAACTGTCCGGTGGTTTCCTTGAACTCCACCCGTCCGCATTCTTTTTCGGCTATCAGCCGTTTTACTATGTCGAGGTTGTCTATGCTCATATACAATTCTGTAAGGTGGGTACAAAGATAGTGCTTTTCGCTGGTTTTCGGGCGAATAGATAACGAAATGTATCTGCACGGCAGGTACAAAACCTACAAAAAATCAGAGAGTGGCATAACGTCACCCCCTGATTCATCATTGGTACAGGATTATTTTCTCAAACGTTCCATTTCCTCGTCGCGGAGCATCTTCTCGTTCAGTTTCTCCTGCATCCTGTCAAGGAAGTAGGTGCGGCTTTCGTTCTTCCGTCGTTTGATGTCGATATAGAAGCGGTAGCAGTCCTTTGATTCGACACCGAAAATCTTGTAGAGGAGCGGGGCGAGCTGTTTGAGCGGCATGTTGCCGTTATTGATGCAGCCCATCTCGTTGATGCCGTAGATAAGTTCCACGAGGTCGATGGCGTTGCCCGTCCATTGCAGGGGTGAGGCGGGATTTTCGGTTGTGTTGTCGGAGGATGTACGGATGGGGATTAGTGGTGACACTTGGGGAGCGGCAAGGAACTTCTGCATCTTCCTAACGAAAGAGAGTGCCTTGCTGATGTAGGCTGCAACCTCCCTCTTTTCTTCGGGAAGATTGCGCACGGGATGGTGCTGCAACTCGATTTCAATGTAAGCCAGCGCGATGATGGTGCGGGTGGTGTCCACATTGCCGTTGCATAGTTCGATCACTTGCGTGGCGAAAGCCGTGTATGCCGTTTCCATATTGCAGTCCCCGGCTTCGTTTATACGGCGGAAGAACTCTGTTTCCGTCAATAAGAAATAATTCATGTCCTGTCAATTTTGAAATTTTACACTCTGTTTTTTCGGTATGCGCACATGAATATGATTGGCAAAAAGCGTGTCCATAAAATAAAAAATCCGGCACGCTCTCTGCAAGGTGCTGGATTTCAGAGTGATAATTTCGCGATTTATTTATCTGAAAGGAATTGTATTCAGCTTAAAGTGTTCATTTACTGAACATTCGTCCATTTTATGGACATCAAACGCACGCTTTATAGATATGGCGGACCACTCCGTTGCGGTACACCTTCTGTGAGGTCAGCGTCCATTGTTCCTGCGGCAAGGCGGATTGGAAGAAACGCTTTCCCGTTCCGGCAATGAAAGGAATCGTGTAAAGTATGATTTCATCCACCACACGCATACGCAGCAGCCCGTTGATGTAGTCCGCTTTTTCAGGAGTGACTTCCGCCAGATAGCAGATGTCTGTTGTGGATTTCCGCCATTCGTCAAGCATGGAGATGGAATAATCCGGTGTGATATGATAAAGGGCGTTTTCCCTTATCTCATTGATGCCGCAATCTTCAAGGCGCAGTTCCTTATACGCTTTGCAATATAACTCGGAGCTTTGACAACCGTCTATCGTGAGGACGGCAAGAATCTGTACTTTACCCATTATCGTTTCCTTTCGTTGGGCAAGGGCAAAAAAGTAGCGTGCAAATCACACTACTTTCAAGCGACGGCTCTGGTAAAGCCTTTTACGGAGAGTACGTGAATGCACGCTATGCGTAGGCATAGCATAAGCATCACGCAATCGTCTCCGTAGTGTCAATTTACCAGATTTTCGCTCGAAACGCCTTGCGGTCTTATGTTATATATAGGCGGCAAAAGGCTCTGCCAGTCGCCGTTACCTTCTAATATGTCATGCAAAGATAGCCATTTTCAGCGAATTGCGGGCTATGGTTGCTCAAATTTATACTTCAATCCATATTCTTCCAGTTTATTATAGAGTGTTGTCCTGCCTATTCCAAGCAATTCGGCAGCAACCTTCCGGTTCCCGCCAGCCTGCTTCAAAGCACGTATAATCCGCTCTTTATCTTCCTCTTCGTTGCGTAGGGAGAAGCCGACAACAGAGGTTGTTTCGGTTATTCCAAGTTCCAGATGCTCTTTCGTGACAAGTCCCGTCTGAGCCTGCAACACCGCACCCATGATTTTCTGCCGAAGTTCGCGCACGTTACCCGGCCATGAATGGATCAGTAACACTTTCCGCGCTTCGGAACTGAAGCCACTAACATTGCATTCCAATTCCTTATTGGCAATCTCACGGAAGAACTCCGCCAGCGGCATGATGTCCTCCTGACAGTCACGTAAGGGCAGAACGGTTATCTCGAAGTCATGTAGGCGGTATAACAAATCCTGTCGGAAACGCTTTTCATTGACCGCCTTTTCCAGATCCTCGTTGGTGGCGGCGATGATGCGGACGTTGAAACTGCGGTCGGACTTGTCGCCAACGGGACGGAACCGCCGTTCCTGTATGGCACGGAGTAACATCTGTTGGGTTTCCGGTGCGAGATTACCCACTTCATCCAAAAACAATGTGCCGCCTTCCGCCTCGTGGAAATAGCCTTTCTTTGTGTTTTCAGCACCAGTGAACGCTCCTTTAACGTGTCCGAAGAACGCCGATGGCGCAAGTTCTTTGGTGAGTGAGCCGCAGTCCACCGCCACGAAAGGCTTGCCTGAACGCTTGCTTTTATCGTGCAGTAGATGGGCAATATGCTCTTTGCCAGTACCGTTCTCCCCGAATATCAGTACGCTCATGTCGGTAGGAGCTACCAGCCTTATCCGGTGCATGATTTTCTGAAAGGCTGAACCGTCACGGGCAAATACGGGCATGCGGCTTCGCCCGATATTCCGCTCTTTCAGTATGGTGCGGAGCAAAGGCACGAGTTTGTCCTCCACGAGTTGCTTGGGTATGTAGTCCAGCGAACCGAGTTTCATGCTTTCAACCGCCGTATGTACTTCGGCATAGTCGGTCATGATGATGAACGGCTGCGTCATGCCTTCTTTGCGCATCCAGCGCAATAGGTCGATGCCGTCACCGTCAGGCAAACGCAAATCAGAAACTACTATATCATTGTCAGCGGCTTGTTGCAGAAGTTTCTTCGCTGTCGAGAGGTGGAAAGCCTGCACGGTACGGAATTTCTCCCGTGCCAGCAGGTTGCAGACAAACTCGCAATATACGATGTTGTCCTCCACCACGATGATTTTTGTTTTATCCATTTTCGTATTTTCTCCTTTCTTCTTTTGCCAGCCGGATTATCTCCGAACCCTTATCCAATACGGCAGTCACGGCGTTGTTCAATGCTTCATAATCGGGAACGGCACTCCCATGAAGCTGTTTATAAAGTTCCCTTAATGGTTGGTCGGCACGCAGTATCTCCCACGAACTACGTAGGTGGTGTGTCAGGGCGTCCAGTTCTTGAAAGTCTTTCCGTTGTTCCCCATCCCTGACCGACTGCATTTCCTTTTCGGTTTCCGCTATCAGTTTATCCAACATGACGGATTCATTGCCGTAAGACAGTAGGGAGGAGAAATCAGGCTTTTCATTTTGTTTACCTTTCATGGCGCACTTGTCGGAAACTTCCATCAGCTCCGATATGGAAAACGGCTTGAGAAGGCAATCAGAAAATCCACGTTCTAAAAGTTCCTCTCTGTTGCAACTGCCCGAAGCGGTTGTTACAATAATCGGAATGATCCTTGAATTGCCCACATTGGAGGTGCGTAGCAGTTCCAACAGCTCGAAGCCGTTTATATCCGGCATATTCAAATCGGTCAGAAGCAGACTGTATTCTTTCCGGCGTATCATTTCCATCAGTTCCGCCGCATTGGTACAGGTATCGCAATGTATCCCTTCTTGTGCATACATTTCTTTCAGCATTAGGAGAAGTACCTTGTCATTGTCGATGGCAACAATATCATGGAGTGTTCGGTTATGATGAATCTGTGTTTTATTTATCCGTTCCGGCAATTCCTCGGCTGACTGCATGGGTATCTCCACCGTGAAACGGCTGCCCTTGCCTTTCTCGCTCTTCAGCTGGATTGTGCCGCCGAGCATTGTCACAATGCGCTGAACAATGGAAAGACCTAATCCGAAGCCGTCCTTTGCGGCAGCGTTTGACAAACGTTCAAACGCACCGAACACACGTTGCTGTTCCTCTTCGGTCATACCCGAACCCGTATCTTTGACGATAAGTTTCAGCATACCGTTATCATACCCCATTGTCAGAGAAACGGCACCGTTCTCAGTGAACTTGATGGCGTTTGACAGCAGGTTATTTCCAATTTGTAGAATGCGTTCCTTATCGGTCAGTACAACAGCATCCGTGTGATTCGTCACAGTAAGAGCAAGTCCCTTGTTTATGGCAATTGGCATAAACTCTGATTCGAGCGTATGCGCTATTGATGAAATCCTACACGTGGAGAAATTAGGTTGTTCCTTGCCGTCGTCCAGCCGGAAGAAACTCAGAAGAGTATTAAGCATTTCACGCATACGGTCGGAGGATTGCTGAATATTTCGGATATACATCCCGGTTTTATCCGCATTGAAGTTTTTTTGTATCAGTCCGGCATAGCCCGTTATTGCAGTCAGCGGTGTGCGTAATTCATGGGTAATGGTATGTACGGCTTTCTTGCGGGAGGTTATCAGTGCCTCGTTTCGCTTTGCCATTTGTTGCAGTCGCTCGATTAAATCTGCGGTTTCCTGTTTATATCGCTTGATGCGGTTGGCATTTCGGTGTATGATGATATATGATATGACCAGTAGCAGTATAACGAACCCTGTCAAGCCCCCAATCTGAATGAACGACCGTTCCCGCATGGCTGTTATCTCGGCTTCCCGCTTTTGTAGGTCAGTTTGTACTTTCCCGTCTATTTGAACAACCAGTCCTTGCAGTTGCCTGTTAAGTTCCGCATTTCGTGCGGCAAGGCTATCGGCATGAACCGATAAGCGGCGGCTTTGCGCCTGTTGTTCGGTTCTCATATTCCGGTTAAAGGAACGGTGCATCGTGGTAGTCACAGTTGGTTTCGCTTCTTCCTTTTTGCCGAAGATGCCCAAGAAACCTTTGCGCTTGGACTTCTTGGGCTGTTCCTGCACACTCTTCTGCACGATTACAGGTACTTGACTGGTTATCTTATCGTTGATGGCTTGTTGTTGTTCAAGTATTTGAACGATTTGGCACATCTGCCGTTCCTTATCTTCGAGAAGATGGCGTACGCTGTCTATACGCTCTGCCGGATAGGTAGCTTTGAAACGGCAGAGCATACTATCCATTGCCATACGCTGTGCATGGTAATGTTCGATATCTTTATCGTTCCATTCCAGTATTGTTTCACCAAATAGAGAAAATTTTATCATTTGAATATTGATATTGTTTATCTCTTTTCGGAACTCGTCTATTTTTTTATTGTCAAGTTCTAATGCTTCTATCTCCTGCCATTCATAGAAGCTATTATATGCTATACATCCGATAAGAACGGAGATAAGTATATACCCCAACCGTATTGTCTTATAGAAATTCCTGGATCGTTCCATTATTTTGATGATACTGATTTTTCAAACATGAATAAAAGTTTATCCTTTTCTTCCATACGGGTATTATCAGAATAACCGCCTTTTGTTATTTGATACCCACACGGCTTAACCATAAAAGTGCCTAAGCCTTTAGTGTATGAACTTACTTCTGAAGCATAGTCTTTACTTGTATTTAATGGAACTTTCCCTTCAATAAGACACCACTCTTTATTACAACTGATACCTTTAATCTCAGACATCATTTTTTGCAGATCTGTAATAGCTTTGGAACTTGCTACTTGTGGTATCTGTAACTCAAAATAGAGCATCGGTTCGAGAATATCCACTCCTGATTGTTGCAAAGCCAACCTGAAGACATAAGGAGACAATTGTCTAAAATCGGCAGGGGTACTTATCGGACTATAATAAAGGGCATAAGTAAAGGTTACTTTCAAATCCGTCACTTCCCATCCATGCAATCCCGATTGGCAAGACATACGGATTCCTTCAAAAACGGCATTTTGAAAAGAATGGTTCAGATAACCAAAGGAGATTTCACTTTCGATTTGCACCCCTGACCCTATCGGTAAAGGTTCCAGAGTCAGTCCTATTGAGGCCCAGTAAGGGTTGGGAGGGACTTCGATATGGATAATCTTATTCACCTTCTTTTTAGGTCGTTCTTTGTAGATAGTCTTGATTTCATCAAAATGGGTCTTTACGGAGAATCGTTCTTCCAGCAATGTTTGTATGATTTCTTTTTGGGTTAAACCATATAACGAGATTTCCAATTCATCACTATATGAATTTATGGAAAAGGACAGAGACGGGTCTTCAATAAACAATACATTTAGAGCGGATATCAACTTGCTTCTCTCTTCGGGCTTGTCTGGTCGGACAGAAGATTTGAGGGCGGGATGCTGATGAGATAATCCTTGAATCAGACAAGGTTTAACACCTAAATAATCTCCGATTCTTAATTCTTCTATATCTTCTATAATTGCGATATCATTAGCAACCACTTCATCAACATTTATCTCTTTGCCCTGATAAATGGTTTTTAGATTTTTAATCTTGATGAATTTTTCCGAATCATTGACTTTTATAACGGTTCGAAGTCTCAGACTTCCGTCAATAATTTTTAGAAAACTTCTTTTATGCCCTTTGGGGTCATGTTCTATTTTATAAAGATAAGCTGAAAGTCTATTTGGGACTGATGCCGGAGGAAATATAAAAGAAATGATGGCGTCTAACAACTCATTGATGCCAATATTGCACATTGCTGATCCATGCAAGACCGGATAGGCTTTGGCTTTTGCCACAAGAGCGATTATCGCATTCCAATAATCTGCCGGTAAGATTTCTTTATCCGCCAAATATAGTTCTAATATATCGTCGTCATGGTTGCATACAAATTCTTTGTGTTCTGCCCTTATATCTGTTGAGGTGCAAATCGGGTAAACTACTCCATCGACAACCGTTTGCATAAACAAGACGTCTTGCGACAGATTTGTTTTTATGTCCAGATATAAACGCTCAAGATTTACGCCGGCACGATCAATCTTATTGATAAATATAATTGTCGGGATTTGCAGTTTTTGCAAAGTCTTGAACAGCAACTTTGTTTGTGCTTGTATGCCTTCCTTTGCCGATAATATGAGGACTGCTCCATCAAGCATTTTGAATGTCCGCTCCACCTCTGCAATAAAATCCATGTGTCCCGGAGTGTCAATGATATTGCATTTCACACCATTCCAAACAATAGATGTCGTAGAAGCCCGAATAGTAATTCCTCTACGTTTTTCTATATCCATAGAGTCTGTTATGGTGTCACCTTTATCAACACTGCCGCGCTTTTCCGTTGCTCCGCAGGCAAATAGCAGATTTTCGGTTACGGAAGTTTTTCCTGCATCAATGTGAGCAAGAATTCCTAAATTTATAATGTTCATTTGATTAAGCAATAATATACTACAATAGATGCATTGCCGAAACGCACCTTTTAATACCTCCTCGTAGCATGTGGAAAACTACAGGATTCTTAACTCGTATTAATATGTATATTATTACTGCCGCATAATTGAACGCAAATTTACGAAAAAAAAGTTCCCTGACAAAAGCACAAAGAACTTTTTTAATCTATACGTATTTTTATTTGGTATTATTAATTTGTTATTTGATGATGAGGGCTATTCATATAAATGTAGGTTAAATTTTTCTGACCATTTCAAACTGTTGTCCTTTTGGGGTAAGTCCTAATGATGACAAGAAACCAGTGACTGATTCACAATCGCAATCAACATTAGTAAATTTGAGTACATCGCTTTGAAAATGACTGACAGCACTTTTAAGCAAGGACTTGCCTATTCCTTTACGCCGGTAATCTTTTGCAACTGCGAGGGATGAAATATCGCCTGATGCCGGTTCAAAGATAACAAATCCGACAAGTTCTTCTCTTTCATAAGCTCCCAATATGTCCAAATTGTCGATTCCGCGTTCCAGTGAAGCCCTGTCATTTTGCCATGAAGGATGAAAATCGAACCAGGCCGTTTGGTTAAGGCAGTTTTTTAAATCCGATGGGAGTATGCGACATGCAGTATGGTTTACTTGCAATACAGGAACAATATCGCTCAGTTTGGCAGAGTAGTAGTTGAAATTTCTCTGTGTTTCAAAGCCTAATTTGCGATATATTTTTATTGCTTTGTGATTGTGTTGCAAAACTTCCAGTACATATTGCCGAACTCCTTGTTGATATATCAATTCGAGGCTGAAAGTGAATATTTTTTGGGTTAGGTGTAATCCCCGGAATGAAGGTACGGTTCCCGTCCCTGTGTCATAAGCCGTCAAGATGTTGTTGTACATGCCTGTTCCGTTAAACACAAAAGAAATCAGCCGTCCTTCGAAAAATGCTCCGAAAGATAGTTGTGGATTGTATCCTCGTCGGTCGAGCATGCGTCGCAATTCATCCGCATTCAAAGAGAAATCATAATCTTTGAATGCGGATGAGAATGCCGCATACAAATCTTTGAAAGAAACGGACTCTAAAGAATGAATGATGATTCCCATATCGGACGGTGTTATGTGTTTGGATTTTTATCACTATTCTCTACGGTTAAACCGTGCTGTTTGAGAAAGCTGAGCTTATCCCAATAACCTCTTTGGAAAACGATTTTATCGTTTTGCACATGGAAGAATCCGCATCCTCGCAACCCGAGCGGATCTTTCCATTCCATGATAGCCCATTCTCCATCCTCGAATATATGCTCAACAATACAAACCATTTTTGAGGTTGCAAATTCATTTACAAACATTTTATGGATAGCTGTTTTTCCTATAACCGGGGTGTTTGCGACTTGATGGTTTATGGCATCCTGAGCGTATAAGTTTGCCAAAGCGACTGCATCGGCGGCGTTGAAGCAGTCAATCCATTCTTGTAGTATCTCTTTTGGCGTCATATTTTTCGTATCTTTTATTCTTTAATATTTAATTGTTGCTTTTTCCTCTATAAGTTAGAATTAGATATTTTTCTAATTCCTTTTGAAATGATCATCAAAAACAAAATTAGTATTTTTTTCTGTTTTACTGATGATTCTGTAGAAATATTCTCGTTCATATTATTGTGTCATAAGGAACGTGTCAAAAAAGCGGTTTCCACATTACAGCTTTATGGTAAAATGAGTTTAACCAACTACATAACGCAATCTGTTGTCGGTACTGTTATCTATTTCCCATTCGTATTCTATTTAGCCCCTTATTGTGGGTATGCAGCAAGTTATCTTATCGAATTCACTCTCTTTGGGAGTCAAATATGGTTGTGCAAATGGTGGCTGACAAAACATAAACAAGGTTAGTTGGAATATTTTTTGGTATAATGTTTATAAACATAAATCAAGAAAGAATAAATAAATTTAATAGAGGCTGCCCAAAAAGAAAGAAATCCTTACAATCACTCTTCTACAGATACTTGCAGAGGGGATAAGATTTACTTTTAGACCTTTTGGATAGCCCCTATTAATATTTTATATAAAATTCATAATTTTAAATTTTTATCCCTTTCGATCGGTTTTCATCCTTAAACTGAAAACCCGGACGCCCGATAATGATATGATTGGCAATGAAATTGCCAGACGGACTTCGTTTATCCATCGGGCTGCGTATCGGTGGTGCATCATCGGTTTGTTGTGGCGATATGCTCCGTACACCTTCCGAAACAGGCTTGACCTCCTGTCCGTCGTTCTCCTTTTCGGCGACATCGGGTGTAGGCGGCGCAAGCTCTAACTGTATTTTGCGGTCAAGCGCGGCAAGTTCGGACTTCAACTGTTTCAGTTCGTCCTCCTTTTTCCATACCTTACTTGCTATCTCCTGCAACTGTGGGACTTCCTTTTCCAGCACCTCGTTCTTTCCCTTATACTGGTCGATGATGGACGGAATCCTCTCCAATGCGTTCAGGAAATTACGTGCGGCGGCTACCGGATCAGCCATCGCCAGATGCCCGTTATTGTAAGTGTACTTGTAGTTTCCCTCCACCACGAAACGGTTGTCGGTAAACTCCAGCCCCTCTTTGAGTATTCTCTCGCTGACCACCTTTATCGGAAAACCGTAAAGTTCCCCGACAGGCTTGTACAAACCGCCCGTCGTGGCGTTCTTGGCGATTTCCTGCAAACGCTTTCCGATAACCTTTTCATCGGTAGAATCCACACCGTCCACCTTGACAGCATTCTGGCGATTGCCCTCCTTATCGGTCTTGACAACGGAAAGAAAGCGGTTCCAATCTTCCGTCATGGCTTCGATTACCGCCGTATTGTTGCGCAGTTCCCCCGTCTTGGCTTCCAGCTTGAACTCCGAATCGCGCTTGCCCTTGTTGAACGACTTGCGTTCCCCTTCGAGCGAGGCGATACGCTTTTCCAGTTTCGCCTTGTCCAAAAGGTCGGTATTGCCGGAGAGCAACGCCATGTACTCCGAGAAGTTCATGCCCGATTTCTCGTCCATAGCCCCCTCGTCGATGGTACGCGCGCCCATCGCCCCGCTTTTGAGCTGCGAGATGAATGTCTGCTTGCAGTGCAGCAGGTTGAACTTGTAGCTGTCCAGCGACTTTTCCACAGCGTAGATGATGACATCCACGTTGTTCCCGGCAAAATGCTTGGCAATCTCGTTGCCTGCCCTGACTCCCCGTCCGTCACGCTGTTGTAGGTCGGACGGACGCCACGGCGTATCCAAATGATGGATTGCGACACACCGTTTCTGCGCGTTCACACCCGTTCCGAGCATGGAGGTGGAGCCGAACAGCACGCGCACCGTTCCGGCGTTCATGGCGTCTATCACCCCCTTGCGTGCCTTGTCGGTCTTGCACTCCTGAATGAAGCGCACCTCGCCTGCCGGGATGCCGTAGTCCTCCGTCAGTTTCCGCTTTATCTCGCTGTACACGTTCCACCCGTCGCCCGGCTGGTACGTTCCCAGATCCGAGAACACGAACTGCGTGCCTTTCTGCGCGTCATACCTGTGGTAATACTCCGCAATCGTCTTGGCGCAGTGCGAAGCCTTGTTGTCGGGGTGGTCTTCGTAATGCGGGTCTATCATGCGCATATCGAGAGCCATCTTGCGGGCGTAGTCGGTGGCGATAAGCATCTTCGCCTTCTCCTCCGTTTCCGACAGGGGTGGTCTGCCCAGCAGCGTGGCGTCACCCGTCTTGGCGAACTGCATCAGCTTTTGGATGAAGTCCTCCTGCTCCGGCGTCGGCGGTATGTGGTGCAGTATCTCGTTCTTGTGCGGACGGTCCACGCCCACGTCCTCCGCCGTGCGGTAGTCGGTTATCTCGTTGTAGAAGGCGGCAAGCTCCGGCACTTTGATGAAGTAGCGGAAACGCTCCTTCTGCACCACGTTGTTCGTCACGTTGAACTCGAAGTCGGTCGTCTTCTTGGCAAAGATAGCCGCCCAAGCGTCAAAGCAACGAATATCCTGCCGTTCCAGTTCCTTAGGGCGAAGGTACTTGAAGAGCAGGTACAGCTCCGTCAGCGAGTTGCTGATGGTCGTACCGGACAGGAACGTAGCCCCCAAGTCCTTGCCCGTGCGTTCCTGTATGGTACGTATGGCAAAGAGCATGTTCAGGGCTTTCTGGCTTCCTTCCGAGTTTCCCAATCCCGCCACACGGTCGTGCCGCGTGTTGAAAGTCAGGTTCTTGAATTGATGGCTCTCGTCAATGAAGATATGGTCGATGCCCATCTGCTTGAAGTCCACCACATCATCCGTGCGCGATTGGATGGCATGTTCCACCTTCTCCAACTTCGCTTCAAGGTTGTGCTTGCGCTTTTCCAGCCCTTTCAGCATCGCCCTCGACACGTTCTTGCCCTGTTGCCGCAGGACTTCGAGATTTTCCTCCACCGTGTCAAGCTCCGCTTGCAGGATGCGCTGCTGCAACTCCGGCGACTGCGGAATCTTGCCGAACTGGTCGTGCGACATGATGACGCAATCGTAGTCGTTGTTCTTGATGTTGTTGAAGAAACGCACGCGGTTGGCGGTCGAGAAGTCCTTCTCCGAGGCATAGAGAATCCGCGCGTTGGGATATGCCGCCTGATAGGTGGCGGCAATCTCCGCGACATTGGCTTTCAGCCCGATAATCATCGGTTTGTGCGCCAAGTTCAGGCGCTTCATCTCATGCGCTGCAATACACATTATCAGCGTTTTACCGGTTCCCACCTCGTGGTCACAAATGCCACCGCCATTCTGTTTGAGCATCCAGACGCAATCCATCTGTGACGGATAGACGCTCTTGATACCCCGGCTTGCCAGCCCTTTGAGGTTGAGGTCGGGAAATGTCTGGTGAGAGCCGTCATACTTTGGGCGCACGAAACAGTTGAACTTGCGGTTGTACATCGTCGTCAGCCGTTCCTTGAACTGCGGCGACTGCTCTTCCAGCCATTCCGAGAACCCGTTGCGGATTTCATCAATCTTGGCGTTGGCGAGCTGTATGCCCTCGCTGTCACGCACCTTGATGTCATTGCCATGCTCGTCCTTACCGATGGATTTCATCATGTCCGGGCAGGTGTTGTGCAGGGCGTGTTTCAACAGGTGCATGCCGTCATAGTTCCGGTAATAGCCCTTCACTAAAAACTCGTCCGTGATTTTCATGGTGCGGCAGCCGCACGCCACCGAAAACTCATCCATGCTTGCGGAGTAGGCGATTTTCACGTCCGTGTCGAAAAGATGGCTCATATAGGCGGCATACACGCCCGTCGGAATCCAGCGTTCCCCGAAATTGAAGTCGAGGTCCTCAAAGGCGATGCGCGGCGGCTCGGCTTCTTTCAGAGCCTCCAACGCCTGCTTCACTTCCGGCATACGTCCGTTTTCGGGGTTGTCGCCCATCCATGCCTCGATGCGCTCCGCCTTTTCTATCACATTCCCGGCGATGAACCTGTCCTTTATCTCGTAACCGGTTACGAGCGGGTTGTAGAAGATGCGTCCTTTGAGGGCGTCAAGCAATCCCTCCTCCGTGCTGTCGGTTATCTCCCGCATATAGTCGAGATTGACCGTGCCGAACTTGTTGAGCGACGCGGAGAGTGCCTCTTCGGGAGAGCTTACGTTGGCATGGCTCTCCACAGAGAAGGAAACGGGACGCTCGAAAATGTCCGCCTTGACGAACCTGCCGTCCTCCGCCCGTTCCAGCGAAAGGATGTCGCGTCCGGCGACATCCATCATCAACAGTTTCACGTTATGCTTGGCATTGAGGTTGCCGTAGCGCATGACAAACTCATCGTAGCAGGTGTTCAACGCTCCGCGTTGCGCAGACCCTTCATCGTGATACTCCGCCTCGTAGCGGTAAAGCCGCTCGTATGCGTCACGGAGTGACACATACAACATCGCTTTCTCCTTCTGGTAGCCGGTCAGGTCAAGCGGTTGGAATGTCGCGCCGTAAGGCGTGAGGCCCTTCAAATAACCGAGATTGCGTGAAGCATCCAGTACCATAGAGCCGTCACGGTAGTGCGGCTCCAGCATACCGTTGAACGGACGGGGAGAAAGGTCGAGAGGTTCCTCCTTCGGCTTTTCCGTTTCAAATTCAGGGAAAAGGGAAGTTGTTGTCTCACTTGCGTTATTGTCCGTAACGGGAACGGTTGCGACTTCCGTCTGTGCTTCGGGGCGTTTTGTCGCTTCCTTTTCCGGCATGTCAATGGCGGGAGCGGCTTTCACCGCCGTCCCGTCCACCCGTTGCTTCTCCTGATGCTGTGCCGCCAGCCTGCGAAGTTCCTTGCGTCGCTCCGGCGTGAGGTCCATCATCATTTCATAGAAACCGTTGATGGGCGGATTGGTGTCCCAATCCAAAGAGGCGTAAATATCATCCAGATCGCCTTTGGCTGCGAAACTCACCGGCTTTGTTTCATGGCTGTCCCTCTTCTCCGTCAGTGGTGCAACAGACGGCTGTGGCGGTGCAGTCGTAACCTTCGGCGTAACCTGCGCCTGCGGTTTGGGAGGCATACGCCTTGCCGGGCTTTCCTTTTTCGCCGTCTTTTTCTTCTTGGCGGGGGCTTCCTGCTTGCGTACTTCCTCGGTCATGCCCCAGAGGTCGAGCAGGGAGAGCTGCACGCCCTCCGAATAATCGGGGCGGCGCGGCTCTATCTCCGACTTTTCTTCCTCCGGCTGCGGTGTTGCCGCTTCGGGCTTCGCTGCCATTTCATGACGTGGCTGTATCTCAGGAGTGACAACCGGTGTGGAAATGGTTTCTGTTACCGTGCTTTTCCCCTGTGCCGGATGCAGGCTGTGCATTTCATACAGCTTTTTGTCCAACTTATACAGCTCAATATCCATATGTTCCCGCAAATCCTCCGCCATTTGCCCGATGCCGTCCCGGTGCATGACTTTATAGGCTGGTTTCCCGTAAGGGTCTGTGCCGCTTATCAGATCCGAGTGGGGAATCATGCCGATGCTGCCGACATACCCGTTCTGGAAACTGCCTATCGGTGTCTTTTCCGTCTGCACGAACAACTCTTCATAATCGTACAGCTCCCGTTTCTTGCCGCTGTTCTTTTGCAGGATAATCAGGTCGCTGCCCACTTCCGTACCCGCGTTGTCCGTGAAGAGGTTGTTCGGCAGGCGTGCGACTCCCACCAGATTGGCATTACGCATCATATACTCGCGTATGGGCGCGTTGGACGGTGCGTCCAGTACCCCTTGAGAGGTGATGAACGCCACGATGCCGCCCTCACGCACCGCGTCAAGGCTTTTCAGGAAGAAGTAGTTGTGTATTGCCTTCGGTGCGGAACGCCTTGCCGGGTCTTGGCTTCCTGTAAATTCCGGGTCGAACACAGCCACGTCGCCGAACGGGATGTTCGAGATGGCAAGGTCGAAATAGTCCGTGAAGGGCTTCTCTATCTTCTCGAATCCCTGCACCCTTACCTTTTGGTCGGGATGCAGGTGTCCCAATATCTTGCCCGTCATCAGGTCTTTCTCGAAAGCCATGATGTCCGCGTCCGGCTTGTTTTCCAGCACGGCATCCACGAATGCGCCCACGCCCGCCGACGGCTCCAGCACACGGTCGGGACGTATGCCGTGTTCATGCAGAGCCTCCGCAATCGTGCCGGTTATCTCCGGCGGGGTGTAGAAAGCGGTCAGCACGGACTGCTTCATGGCATCCACGTACCGCTTGTACTCCGTATCGTCCTTGCTGTTTTCACGCACCAGCCTGTGCAGTTCTACCGTAGGGGTAAACAGTTCGAGGTCCGATTTCGCCCAATGCACGGCATCCGTCAGTTCCTTTGCAGGATTCAGTATGCACTTCAACCCGCCGAAACCGCAATACTTCCGAAGTATGGCTTGTTCCTCGGCGGTTGCCGTCCTCCGTTCCCTGTCAAGGATGAATGCCGTCCGTATCGCCTCGATGTTGTCCCGCAGCCGTTGTTTGCGGTTAAACGCCATATTCCCCGATATAAAGGACGGCGGCTCCCGTCAGCTCCGTGTAGAGCAGGTCGTATTCGGGCGACAGGGCGAAATTGTCGTCCGAAAGGTCATAGGCGGAGAATACGTTGCCGACCGGCGGCAGCAACTTTCGGATGAAGGCTTCGCGTTTCTTTCCCGGCACTTCGTCGGCAAACTCGTTTTCCACGACTTCGCGGAGGATGGCGTACTTGGAATAGCGAAGCCCCCGCAGGAGCGTGTCCATCGCCAACTCCTGCGCCCCTTCGGGCGGATAGCCTTCGAGCCGCGCACGCTCATACGTTTCGGCGGCACGGTCGGCACGCTCCCGGATGAAGGCATCGTCGGAAGCCTGTTCAAACCTGTTCGTGCGGAGGTAGTCCAGCAGGTACAGACCGTAATAGGAAAAGTCGGTCTGACCCTCGTTTTTCTTCTTGTTGTTCATTACTTTGGAATTTAGTGGATTGATAATGACGGGGATAGTCGTCTGAAAAGGAGAAAGAAAAGGCACTCGGTATCCCTCCGAGTGCCACCACTAAATCCAAAGTATGAGTGTAATCCGGTATCGAAGAACAATTCATTACTCTGAACAAGTGGCAAAGGTAGTGCAAATCGAAGACAATACGAAATAAACCCGTTTATTTCTATTGTTGAGGTGCAGCCTACTTTCTCAAAAGTTAATACTATTTCTTCCGTCCTGAAAATTTCCTGCTCGTGTTCCTTTCGGGGAACACGAAAGTCGTGTTATAGTCCCCGTCAAAGGCGACTATGGCGTCGAAGCTCTTGCCCTGCTTGCTCTTGAAGCCTTTGAGCAGCTTCGTATGCCCGTCGGTGAGCAGGTCTTTGATCTCGTCATCGGAAAGGGTGCGGTTCGCTTTCAGGCGGAACACGGGCAGCCCGCACTCCGCGTTGTCGCAGCGTACCACCTTGCCGTAGAACTGCATGCTGCCCGTCCCGCACTTGGGACACTTGCAGCCGGAATCCCTGCGGGCGAACAGTTTGTCGCACGAGAGCAGTTCGGAGGTGATTTCGCGTGTGTACGCCTCTATCTCCCTGCGGAAGGTTTCGGCGGGCATTTCCCCGCGCTCGATGCGTGCCAGATTCTTCTCCCATTCGCCCGTCATGGTTACGTCGGCGATGCGCATCGTCTTCACGACCGAATAGAGGGCAAGCCCTTTTTCAGTCGGCACAAGCGATTTCTTGCAGCGTTCCATGTAGCCGCGCTTGAAGAGCGTTTCGATAATCGCCGCACGGGTGGCGGGCGTGCCGATGCCGCAGTCCTTCAACGCCTGACGGAGTGCATCGTCCTCTATGTCCTTGCCCGCCGTTTCCATTGCCGACAACAGTGTCGCTTCTGTATGCAGCGGCTTGGGTTTGGTCTTTCCCTCCGTGATGGAGCAGCCTTTCAGCGTCAGCGTGTCGCCTTCCCGCCAATCGGGGATGGAGGTTTCTTCCTTGTCCTCCACGCTATAGACGGCACGCCATCCGGCTTGCCTGATGACGCTGCCTTTCACCGTGAACTCCACTCCGGCACACTCCGCCGTGACGGTGGCGGTGTCCTTGACGCATTTTTCGGAGAAAGCCTCGATCATGCGTCCGGCAACCATCTGATAGACGGTGCTGTCCTCTTTGGAGAGGAATAGTGGCTTCTCGCCCGTGACGAGCAGGGCGTGGTGGTCCGTCACCTTGCCGCCGTCCACGCTTCTGCGTGTCGGGACGCATTTCGGCTGCACCTTGCCTTTCCATTCGGGCAAAGCCCCGATGAAGGCGAGCAGCTTGGGGATTTCGGCGAACACGTCTTCGGGTATGTAGCGGCTTCCGGTTCGCGGATAGGTGATGAGCTTCTTCTCGTAAAGCTTCTGCGCGATTTCAAGCGTCTGTTCCGCCGTGAAGCCGTGCTTGGCGTTGGCTTCCTTCTGGAGCGTCGTCAGGTCGTACAGCAGCGGTGTTTCCTCCGTCTTCTCCTTGCGTTCGGCTTTCGTGACGGTGGCTGTGCCTGCCGACTTCACCTTATTATATAGTTCCGTCGCAGGCTCTTTCTCTTTCCACTTTTCGGAAGAGGAAAACTTCACCGTTCCTTCATCGCAGCCGTCCGTTGCGATATGGAGCTGCCAGAAGGCTTCGGGCGTGAAGCGGCGGTTCTCCCAATAGCGTGCGCACACCATCGCCAACGTGGGTGTCTGCACCCGCCCGATGGAGTACGTGCCGTGTCCGGCGGCGATGGAGAGTGCCTGCGTGCCGTTGATGCCCACGAGCCAGTCTGATTCGCTCCGCGCTTTGGCGGCAAGATAGAGGTTGTCGTATTTGCCGCCCGCTTCGAGGTTGCGCAGTCCCTCGCGGATAGCCTTGTCGGTAAGCGAGCTTATCCAGAGGCGGACGAACGGGGTGGTGCATCCGGTATAATGGTAGAGGTAGCGGAAGATAAGCTCACCCTCGCGCCCTGCATCGGTCGCCACGATGATCTGTTCGCTTTCCTTGAATAGCCGGGCAACGGTCTTGATCTGCGCCACCACGCCGCTGTCGGGCTTGTAGCCCTTCTCCGTCTTTACCTGACGGGGGACGAGCGTGAAGGTGTCGGGAATGACGGGCAGATTGTCACGGACGAAACCGCGTATGCCGTAGCCGTCGGGCATGGCAAGCTGCACAAGGTGTCCGAACGCCCAAGTCACGGCGTAGCCGCCTCCCTCGAAATATCCTTCCTCTCTCTTTGTCGCGCCCACGATACGGGCGATCTCACGTGCCACAGACGGCTTTTCTGCAATGATTGTCTTCATATTCTTCTGTCGTTTTGAATTTTACAAATGTTACTTCGGATTTAGTGGCGGACACGGGATTACATCTTCATGCCCTTGTTGTTTCTTTTCTGCTGCTGTTGCTGTGCGGTGTCCTTCGGGGCGGTCTGTCCCTTCCGCAACGGCTCTTTCAGGTTCTTGGTAGCCTCGTTGGTCTTGCCCTCGCTGTTCACCGCCACCTGCGTGCGGCTCTCGTTGGAAGGGGCGACCTTCTGCGCGTTGTCGGGGTTGGTGTCGTAGCGGTACGGGCGTCCCTTCTCCGGGTTGAACTTGATGTACATCGTGGCGTGGAAGCCCTGCTTGTCGGTCACGTTCTCTAATTTCACGGCTTTGCCAGCCACGTAGTCGGCTTTCTGCTGTTCGGTGAAGTCCACGCCGCTCCATTTGCTGATGGGGCGGATGCTGCCGTCGGCGTTCGTCCACGTGTTGCGGCGTTGCTCCTTGTTCGTGCCTCCGGCATTCTCCGTACCCTGCGCCTGTCCCTGTGCGGGGGTGTTCTTCGTTTCCTGCGTCCGGGCGGTACGGGGCGACCTGCCGGTTCCCGGCACGAACTCCACGCCGCGCTGCTCCACGTTCACTTGCAGGGTGGTGACGAACTTCCTGCCGTCCTTGCGCTCGATGAGCTTGTCGCGCACGGGCAGCCCGGCACGCAGCATGTCCTGCTCCTGCTTGGTGATTTCCGTCTTGCCGATGCGTTCCGGTATGCGCACCTTGTTCGTCGGGACATCCGTGATTTCGTTCGTCTTGCGGTCAATACTGACGAACGAGGGGATGATCTCGCCCGTTTCCCTGTCCACGAGGTCCACGACCCTGCCGAGGTTGCCTGTTTCGCGCAGGTTCTTCCGGTCGTCGTCGGAGAACTTGTGTTCCTTGTACTCGTCGAGCTTCTGCTCCTTGCGGATGAAGTGCGGCACAAGGCTGACATTGCCCTCGCCGTCCTTCTTGAAGGAGAGGCGGGCGTCCAGCTCGAAAGCCTCTCCGCCGAAATTGGGCGACACCCTCACCAAGTCGGACTTGCCGTAGTTGAGCATTCTGTTAAGGTCGCCCGACTTTTCAAGGTCGTCGCGCTTCACGCCCCATTTCTCCTCCAACTCCTGCCAGTTGATCTTGCTCTCGTCGATGGGCTGGTAGCCCCGGTTGCCCTGCGTCTGCTGCGGGCTTTCCTGATTCTGTTCGTTTTTCTGTTCCATCTCTTCCTGTTTTTTAGGTTCGTCATCTTGTTTCTGTTCCGGTTGTTCCTGCTTTTCGGCGGACTGCTCCTCCTGTACTTTCTTTTCGTAGCCGGAGGTGTCCACCTTGTGGGGCGCAAGCAGTTCCTTGTTGCCGTCGGGGTCTTTCAGCAAGTCCTTGATAACCTCCAGCAGCTTGTCGGCTTGGTCCGCCGCGACACGGTAGAAACCGAAGCGGCTGGGTTCCTTGCACTGCCGGAAGAAGTTCTTGAAGAAGTTGTCCAGCACGTCGCCGTGCCGGTCGAATTGCAGGAAACTCTGCGCGTTCTCCGCTTTCGCGGGGATGCGCTTGGGGGAGCCGTCGGCGTTCAGCCCGGCTACCACGCTGATTTCGCCCGTCTTCTCGTCACGGACAACCAGCACGTCCTTTTCGTCTTTTTTCTTTGCCATCTGAAAAATGTTTTAATGGTTATTTTTGAAAGAAATTATGGATACGGGCCTTGTAGAAGGCTATATCTTCCTTGCGGAAGTCCTTTACATGTTCGGAGAGGAACGTCAGCACGTCCGCCTCGCTGTAATAGGTCTTTTTGCCGAGCGTCTTGTAAGGCAGCGCGCCGATGCTGCGGTAGCGTTGCAGGGTGCGCTTGCTGATTTGGAGCAGCATGCACAGGTCTTGGTTGTCGAAAAGCCTGATCCCGTTCATCGGGTTCGGGGCTTTGCCGGACGGCTGCATGGAGAGCAGCATCTCGTCCTGACGGTCGAGCCGTTCCATCACCTTCTGCATCCAGTTCTCGAAATTGTTGCGGGTAAGCAGTTCCATGTCCTACGTCCTCCTTCCTTTGGGTCTGCCGCCCGTGCGCAGCGTGTGGTTGCGTTTCAGCTGTTCCGGTGTCGCGGCTTCGCCCGTGACGGTGCTGTCTTCGAGCAGGCGGTCTATTTCAGACTGCCGGTAGCGGCACTTGCCGCGCAGCACGACATAGGCGATGCGCTGTTCGCTGCGCATGCGCTGGAGGGTGCGGCAACTCACGTTCAGCAGGTGCGCCGCCTCGCGGGTGGTGAGCAGCCTGTCGGGGGATTCTTCCTTCCTACCGCCGGAAACGGCACGCACGTGTGCCGCTATCTCGGCTATCTGTTCCGTCAATGCGGTGAAGGCGGAACTTTCCATCGTTATCACTTTCATATTCAGTCCTTTCTTTTGGTTTATTTGCATGAACATAGGCTGCGCCTCGGCATACCGTTCAAGCGAGCTTGACGTGCTGCGCTCGGCTTGCGCTATGTTTCTGCGACAAAATTCGGCAATAAACCAAAGGGGCTTTAACAGCTCACTACGTGGCTCACGTAAGATTTTTACGGATAATGGCTCCGTAACCCGGACAGACGACGCAACAAGCTGCCTTTTAGTGGGAAACGGCACGTGTTCAAGGCGGCTTCGTTACCTTTGCGGCAAACTCTGAAATGTTTTGCTTATGGAAATAGTATCTATCGAGAAAAAGACCTTCGAGATGATGGTGGCGTCCTTCAACGCCCTCGCGGAGAAGGTAGCCGCCCTGAGGCGCAGGAGCGACGGCGGGCGGATGGAAAGGTGGCTCACGGGCGAGGAGGTCTGCGGGCAGTTGAGGATCAGCCCGCGCACGTTGCAGACCTTGCGTGACAGGCGGCTTATCGGCTACTCGCAGATTAACCGCAGGTTCTATTACAAGCCGGAGGAGGTCAAAAAGCTCATTCCGCTTGTCGGCACGCTCTATCCCTGCGGGAAATGATTTGATTTTTATTATTCACAACCCACTGAATCCGAAATGATGATGAACGAGAACAATGAAGTGTTTACAATGGAGGACGAGCCGCTTGCCTCCGTCGTGCAGAACATGCGCAAAGGCTCGAAATGGCTCTCCGCCTTTCTGGAAAGTTACCGCCCGCCGTTGGACGGGGAACGTTACCTGACGGACAGGGAGGTGGCGGAACTGCTCCGTGTCAGCCGCCGCACCTTGCAGGAGTACCGCAACAACAGGGTGCTGCCCTTTATCCTTTTGGGAGGGAAGGTGCTTTACCCCGAATCGGGGTTGCGTGAGCTGCTGGAGGCGAACTACCGCAAGCCGATGGAATAAGGCGGCTGCATGAAAAAAAAGGAAACGGGCAACTCCTTCACGGGGCTGTCCGTTTCCTTTTTATTCTTATTATTATATGTCTTCTGCGTTTTCAGCAATACCCGGCTTTTCCGTTCTGTATGAACATCACGTATGCCTGCCGCTTTTCCTTCGAGAGTGCTTTCTCTACCAGCCACGTGCGGAACACGTGTGCATGGTAGGTGTTCAGCCGGAAGGCAACGGGGATGATGATTTCAAGCGAGTAAACATCCGCGTGCAGCCCGTTTTCAAGCCGCATGTAGCGGCACACCTCGTAGTCGTTCAGCACGTCCGGCTTGCGGACGGCTCTGATGGCGGCGTTCACAGCCGGGACGCCCGTGTGGAACAGTCCGGCGATTTCTGTGGCGGTCATCCATATCTCGTTACCGGTTACGCTGACCGTGTTGTCCTCTATGATGATGGTTCCTCGTGTCATGGCTTCTCTGTTTTTAGATGGTGCAACATGAAAATTCCTCGATGCCGTTCAACCTTGCGGCAAGGTTCTCCATGTCTTGGTTGAGCTTCTCTTTGGTGATTTTCGCGTATATCTGCGTCGTCTTTATGCTCTTGTGTCCCAGCATGGAACTCACCGTTTCGATGGGTACGCCGTTGGAGAGGAACACCGTCGTGGCTGCCGTGTGGCGGCTCTGATGCCACGTGATATGCTTGGTGATACCGCAACGCTTGGCGACGGAACGGATTCCGGCAAGGCACGTGTTGTAGTGGGGAACGGGGAAAATCCTGCCGTTCCCGCACAGACCCCGGTATTTGTCGATGATGCGCTTTGCGATGTCGAGCAGGCGGATATTGGACACCACGCCCGTCTTCTGGCGGTTGATGTTTATCCACTCGTGTTCGTCGAAGTAGGTATGGATGTTCTCTTCCGTCAGGTTGCGCATGTCGGCGAACGACAAGCCCGTGAAGGCGCAGAACAGGTAGAGGTCGCGGTAAAGCTCCTGCTTGGCGTTTTTCAGCCTGCCCTCCATCAGCAGCCGGATTTCCTCTTTCGTCAGGAAACTGCGTGTCGTTTCCTCCTTCTTGATTTCATACTCCCGGAACGGGTCGCGTGTGAGCCACTCGTTGTTGATGGCGATGAACACCATCGTCCGCAAGGGGCAGACATACAGCCACACGGTATTGGTGCAGCAGTGCTTGTCCGTGCGTAGGAACATCTCGAAGTCGGAGATGAAAGCGGGCGTAAGCTCTTTCAGCGCGATGTCCTTCACGCGGTAGCGGATGGTGAGGAATTCTTGCAGGTGCTTGTAAACGGTCTTGTACTTCAGGAGCGTGCCTTTGGCTTTCATGCCAGCCTCCACCTGTTTCTCGTAGTCCTCGTTGTGCTGGCGGAACACCTGCATCAGCGTGTGGTAGCGGTGTTCCAGTCCGAGAAAGGCGTTCTTGACCTTCTCCGCCGTGACGAAATTGTCACGCTCCATGATTTCCTGATAATGTCTGTTGATGCGCACACGCATCTTGTCGAGCATGCGGTTCGTTTCGAGTGCCGCCGTGCTTCTGCCCGTGACACGTCCCCCTTTGGTGTCCCACAGCTTGGGATCGACGGTCAGTTTGCAACTGAACTGCGTCTGGCTGCCGTCCACCGTGATGCGTCCCATGACGGGTACTGTCCCGTCCTTTTTCACTACCTGACGTTTGAGGTAGTAGATTACTGAAAATGTACTCTTCATCGTCCTTAATTTTTTTAGGTTCAAAATTAGTCGGTGAAGAGTCCGTCGCCGGTACGCAAAACGGGGAGGAACGGCGCAATCTTTTTCCGTAACCGGATTTGTTGCGTGGGTTGTCAATAACTCACTAATCCTTAACGCCTTGTTTCGTTATCCGTGTCCGTTTGTCGCCTTTTCGGGCATGGTTACGGACAAGTAACGTAGCGGCGTCCTGATTTGGCTTTAGGGGTGATTGCGATGGCTTCACGAATAATCGGAAGCACAACTGAAACCCTTGTAACTCAATTCTATCACTATATCTTTCCGCATTTCACTTTTTTGTAGTAACTTTGTAAGGTGATTTTCGAAGTAGCGTAATGTATCTGCATGTTCCTTCTTAAAGTTACTAAAGGTTAAAATAAAGAAAACCAATAAAAATAAGTGCAGTCTTTTAGAGCAAACAGACTCCCTTTAATAAAAAGGAGATGTTCCTTTGCTTAAAATAATATGATACAGATTGACGCTTGCAAAAATGGGGATAAGGAAGCCCTGGGAGAACTCTATACGACATACGCTAATAGACTTTTAGGCGTATGTCGGCATTATGTAAAAGATGATAATTCGGCTCACGATATTTTGCATGATGCATTTATTATAATCTTCATGTCTATCCAAGATTTGAAAGATGAATCAAAATTGGAAGGTTGGATGATAACAATCGTAAGAAATCTATCCTTAAAATATCTCCAAAACACAGAAAAAGAAGCCATACCCTTATCTTGCTTGAATATAGAAATTCAGGAAGCAGCATGTGAGGAACAGAAAAAGATAGAGTTGGAGCTATTGTTGTCAGCGATAGAGTCCTTACCAGAAGGGAATCGTGAAGTTTTCAAGCTCTCAGTCTTAGAAGGTCTTTCCCACAAGGAGATAGGAGAACTGCTCGGCATCAATCCACACAGTTCCTCTTCTCAGTTGTTCAGGGCAAAGAAAACATTGCGTGCAATGCTGATTAATTATTGGATGCTCTTCCTGCTTCCAATTCTGATACCGGTTTATATCTATTTCGTAACGAGAGACAAAACTGTTGAGACTTCCGATAACAGACCTACAGCTATAAACACTCATAAGAGTCAATCAAAATATGTTCAAAAAGGATTAGGAACTCTGAAGAAAGAAGAGTCCAGATATTCTACCTCGCCAAGTCTCGCCGGTAATGATGGCAGAGGCTCTGCTGGTGCGATTGCCCCTGAAGGAAATATTGCTTTGCAAGTATCAACAGATAGTGCTAAAACGGAACAACGAATATTACCCTTTAATGTAGACTCCCTGCAAAAACATTTGGCTATAGGTATCGGAACAAACGATTCTTTATACAGCATTCCACAGACACCACAAGATAAGATGATAGCATTGAATGGAAGTATGTCGCCTAGTGTCAGCAATAAGAAGAAATACCCATGGACATTTAACCTCGGCTATTCTTCCAATGCCGGAGCAAATGGAGCCATGTCCAATTTGAACTACCTATCAGTAGTAGATTACGCTAATGGTGGGGCTGCGGCCAAATTATATACATGGAATGATTATGTAAATTATTTAGTTCGGAACAGTACACTGATGGATTCTGTCGAGAGGGCAAAAATGTCATGGATAGCACTGAATAATGCAACAGACGGCAACGCTTCCTTAGGTGAGAAGGCGCACCATTACCGCCCCAAAACCTTTAGTTTGTCGCTCAACAAGCAACTAAGTTCTCATTGGACTTTTGGCACAGGATTGACTTACACAAGAATGAAGTCTGATTTTGAGAGTGAGTTTCATGGTGCAACCTTGTTGAAGACCCAGAAGATCGATTATGTGGGCATACCATTGCGATTGACCTATCGTATATGGAGCAAGGGACGATTCAATGCCTATACGACCGGTGGAGTGACATTCGAGATGCCAGTTCACAGTTCACTTGATAAGAAGTATATCATAACGTCTGACTCGTCCTACACGTTAAAGGGTGACATCAAGCCACGTTATCAGTGGTCTGTAAACTTAGGTGTCGGTGTGCAGTACAGGCTATTCAAGCCTTTCAGTCTATATCTGGAACCAAACATGTTCTACTACTTCAGAAATAGCAGTAACCTTGAGACTTACCGCACAGAGCATCCGTTCATCATAACGGTACCATTCGGATTGCGGCTTACTTGGTAAATGGAGATAATGAGTAAATAAAAAGTCATGAATACAGTGCAGTCTTTTAGTAGTTTTCTACTCTTAACAATAAAAGATAAAACTCAAAAGAAAGAATGTACAGTATTTATGATTACATCCACAATGGAATTGTATTTGTCAATAATGTAGTACGCAGACAGCACAAGGAACTCACATCCTTGATGATATATTCCACAACAAGCTGTCAGTCTCGTTGCAAGCACTGTTCCATTTGGAAGAAACCTATAGAAAATCTCAGCTTAGATGACATCATCAAAATAATGAACAGCAAATGTGTAACAAAACGCACGATGGTCGGCTTGGAAGGAGGTGAGTTTATCCTCCATCCCGAAGCAGACAAGATATTAGGATGGTTTGATACTAACCACCCTAACTATACATTGCTGTCCAATTGCCTTGCAGCAGACAAGGTAATTTCTTCCGTAAAGAATCATCATCCCAAGCATCTATACATATCACTTGACGGCGATAGAGAAACCTATCGCTATATGCGTGGGAGAGATGGATATGACAAGGTGATTAAGGTTATAGAAACATGTAAAGACATCGTACCAATCTCCCTAATGTTCTGTCTTTCTCCATGGAACTCGTTTGAGGATATGGGGCATGTCATAGATTGTGCCAAACAATATAATATTGATGTACGTATTGGCATTTACAGCACAATGTCATTCTTTGACACAACCAAAGATTTAATGGAATCCAATGATGCTGATTTCATCAGCCAGATACCCTCTTCCATACATCAAACATATGAGAACTTTGACTTTGTAGCTTTGTATGACGAGTGGAAGAATAATAGACTGAGACTGCGGTGTCATAGTATTTTCAGTGAATTGGTCATCCATTCTAATGGAGACGTTCCCTTGTGCCAAAACCTGGATGTGATATTAGGAAATATACATGAGAACACGCTTGACGAGATATTCAACTCAAAGGAGAGCTGCGAAGTCCAGTGTCAATACTCTAAAGCGTGTAATCAATGCTGGATTAACTATCATCGTAAATACGATATTATCCTGTTGAGAAATTTAGAAAGAATAATCCCCAAACGGCTGATAGAGTTGTTTTATGGGAAGTATCAATGGACCAGCAATAGGCAAACCACCTATAAGAAACATTTCAAGCAAATAAAAGCATAGCTAAAATGGGATATTTAGATAACATTATAGACAGATATAGGCGCATACGCAGCATGAGAGAACTGCAATATACCTACACACAGCAGTATGCTCTTGTGGGGTTTGGCAATCATTGTGCAAACAACCTGCTGCCCGTTATACAGTATCTTCAGCTGCCACTGAAATATATCTGCTGTACCTCTGAAAAGAAAGCTGAACTGATTTCTCAAAAGTACAAAGGAGTCAAAGGTACAACTTCTTTACAGGACATCCTGCTTGATGATACTATTTCGGGAGTCTTCGTGGCAGCTAATCCACATTCACATTTCCTGATTGCAACCGAAGTTATAAAAGCAGGTAAATCCTTATTTATAGAGAAACCACCATGTGAGGATAAAAGAGAACTAAAGACTTTGACCGATACTGTCAAACTATATGGCTCACAACATATCGTTGTCGGACTGCAAAGACGTTTTGCCCCTGCCACTCAAATTCTGAAAAAGCGATTGAAAGGTGATAGCAAACGACATTACTATTATAGCTATCTGACTGGATTATATCCTGAAGGCGATTCTTTGCTTAACCTATTCATCCATCCTCTTGACTACGCAACATTCCTTTTTGGAGAGGCAAAGATAAAAAGTCTAGATGTTATTCGCAGTAGAGATGGTGGACAGACCTTATTCCTTATATTAGAACACCAAGATATAGTAGGAATGTTGGAACTATCAACAGATTACTCTTGGCAAGGAGCACAGGAGCATCTAAATATTAGTACAGATAAAGGACTTTATGTGTTGGAAAAAATGGAACGACTTGATTTCATGCCGAGACGCTCTGCGGTGTTAGGGATTCCGTTGGAGAAAGTCTTTCCAAACAATGGAGCAACAATTTGTCTCTACGGAAGAAACAACTTTGTCCCAACTATTGGGAATAACCAAATCGTTTCACAAGGCTTCTTCTCTGAAATCAAGACTTTTGCCGACATGATTGAAAACAAACATGAGGCTAATTATGCTGTTGGCTTGGAAAGTGTTAATCATGTTTATTCGTTAATGGCAGAAATACATAAATACACAAGCAAGAAATAATAGAAAATCACGTCTATATAAATAATAGCATACTAAATCCATGTAATTATGAAAAAAAAAATTATAGTCTTCTGTGCATCATTGGACTGTCTGCATGTTCAACAGAGAATGTTGCCCTTGATTCATTAAGAGTTTATGATGTAGCAAATTCTACTTGCAAGTTAACACTCTCTCCAACAGAGACACGTCCCGATGTCTATGCTGAAAATAACATTGTGCCGGCAACTTTAAGCATGGAGTTGGGCAAAGACGGAATAGCCCAATGTATGCTGGAAGACGTGAAAGCCAACTGTTCTGTAAGAAAGATTTATGTGAATATTGCTAATCAAAATAATCAGATAACCCTTATCGTGTACCATAATGTCCTTGATGCACAGGCCGATTGTATTTGCAAATACGACGTTAATTTTAAGATTAGCAAATTGACATCTGGTAATTATAACCTGAAAGTGTACTATGCCAGACCAAACGTGAAATATGATGAATCTAATATTGCATATAATGGACAGGTAAATATTGCCCAGAATAAAAAAGTCTCTGTAACATTCAATCCAGAAGTAGGTTTACCTGAAAATTAAAGATGTAGATATAAGTATCTATTCAATACATGGCACTTGGGCTGGTATATATCAACTCAAGTGCTATGTGGCATTGTCAATATTTCAACCTCATCTTATCTTTTTCCCTGTAGCTATTTTTTAGCATTCTCTCTAAATCTGACACCTTATAGAGTATCTTCCCAGCAAACTGCGTGTAGGGAATAATCCTCTTGTCCCGATAGTCCTGCAAGGTGCGGGGGCTGATATACAGCCGCTCGCACACCTCCTTGCCCGTTAGAAATTGTTCTCCACCAAACAGCGGTTTGTGGGTCTGTGCCACTTCCTTAATCCGTTTGCTCACACTGCTGATAGCGGACAGCACCATCTGCATGTCGTCCACATCCATATTCAAGTCCTTTACTGATTCCATAGTACTCTTGTCTTATTTGTTGTTCTTAGATTTGTCCGTTTTTGATTTCTCTGTTTTGGTTTGGAGCAACTGTCCCACGTCCTCACGCTTGTAATAGCACTTGTGCCCTATTTGGGCAAAGGGCAAGATACCCGTATCACGGTAGTGCTGCAAGGTGCGCTTGCTGATGTTAAGCAGCCGGTAGTTTCAACTACCAAATGCGAATTTACTTAA
>NZ_KV817540.1:0-899 GCF_001814685.1 Prevotella sp. HMSC077E09
ACTCTCCGATGGCGGACTGAGCTTCCTTGCCCGTTCCTCTGAACGGCACTTCAACGAACGTCCGTATCTCCACCACTCAGTCTATCTCTTCCTTACCAAGACCACCAAGCAGCGTATGGCACAGCAGAGCAACTTCTCTTCGCTCTGCCGTGGACACCTGCTGCCCAAGGAAATCACCAACAAGGACGAAGTGATGAAGTTCATGGAAGCCGTCGATCAGTTCGAGCGTATCATCAACGACACCGAGCAGCTAAGGATTGTCCGCATGACAGAAGACGAGTTGGTAGGCACAAATGAAAAGGGCGGACTGCTTGACAGGTATTTCTCTCTATCAGAAGAAGGGCATGCGTCTTTGGAGGACATCCGTCTGGGCGCAGACCTTGTGCGTGTGGGCGACAATCAGCTGTGTCTGCATACACTTTCCGATACGGATGACCTACCGACAACGGTCAGCACGGACAGCCGATATGAACGGCTGTCCACTGACAGGAGCGACTGCCGCCTGTCCTTTGCCTCTCCCGTAGGGCTGATGTTACCCTGTAACCATATCTATAACCAGTACCTCTTCATCGAGGACAGCGATGTCAACTTGGAACGCTTCGAGAAGCAGGCAAGGAATATGCACTCGCTGGCACGCTACAGCCGTAGCAACCAAATCAACGAGGAGTGGATACAGGAGTATCTCAATATTGCCCACTCACAGGGACTGACCTCCATCCGTGCTCACTTCAACGTATTGGCATGGAGTAGCGATAAGGAAGAACTTCGCCAGATTAAGAATGACGTGGGCTCTGCACTTGCTCTTATGGAATGCCACCCTCGCCACAATACCATTGATGCGGCAACGCTCTACTGGGCGGGCATACCCGGCAATGCGGCAGACTTTCCAGCAGAAGAGT
>NZ_KV817540.1:999-2589 GCF_001814685.1 Prevotella sp. HMSC077E09
TCGAGCCTGCCCTCTGCTTCTTTACGGCAGAGACGAACTATAAGGATTCGCTCTCTCCCTTCGGTATCAAGATGGCAGACCGCCTTTCAGGAAAGCCCGTCCACTTGGATATATCGGATTTGCCGATGAAAAAGGGAGTCATCACCAACCGTAACAAGTTTATCTTGGGACCTTCGGGCAGTGGTAAGTCTTTTTTCACCAACCACATGGTACGCCAGTATTACGAGCAAGGGGCGCACGTCCTCTTGGTCGATACAGGAAACTCGTATCAGGGATTGTGCGAACTCATCCACCGCAAGACCAAAGGCGAAGATGGGGTTTATTTCACCTATACCAATGAAAGCCCGATTTCCTTTAATCCCTTCTACACCGACGACTATTTCTTCGATGTAGAGAAGAGGGAGAGTATATGCACGCTGTTGCTTACGCTCTGGAAAAGTGCCGATGAGCATATCACCAAGACCGAGGCGGGCGAACTTGGCTCTGCCGTGAACTCGTACATCGAGCTGATATGTGCAGACCATAGTGTTACGCCCTGTTTTAATACTTTCTATGAATACCTGCGAGACGTCTATCGCAAGGATATGGAGAAACGGGACATCAAGGTAACACTCTCGGACTTCAATATCAACAATCTCCTGACAACCCTCAAGCAATACTACCGAGGGGGACGTTACGATTTCCTATTGAACTCGGACAAGAACATCGACTTGCTCAGTAAACGCTTCATCGTCTTCGAGATTGATCAAGTGAAGGACAACAAAGACCTCTTCCCCGTGGTGACGATTATCATCATGGAAGCCTTCATCAACAAGATGCGAAGACTCAAAGGTATCAGGAAAATGATACTCATTGAAGAAGCGTGGAAAGCCATTGCTTCGGCTAACATGGCAGACTATATAAAATATTTGTACAAGACGGTGAGAAAGTATTTCGGGGAAGCCATTGTCGTAACGCAGGAAGTGGACGACATCATTCAGTCGCCCATCGTCAAGGAGAGCATCATCAACAACTCTGACTGCAAGATACTGCTCGACCAGCGCAAGTACATGACCAAGTTCGACGGCATACAGGCGATGCTCGGTCTTTCGGAAAAGGAAAAGAGCCAGATTCTCTCCATTAACCAGAACAATGACCCGAACCGACTCTACAAGGAAGTTTGGATAGGTTTGGGCGGTATGCAGAGTGCTGTCTATGCTACGGAAGTGAGCATGGAGGAATACCTCACCTACACCACGGAGGAAACCGAGAAGGTGGAGGTGATGAACAGGGCGGCACAGCTCGGTGGGGACATCGAAACGGCTATCCGTCAGTTTGCCATAGAGAAAAGAGACAATAAAAAGAAATAAGTACAAACCATCAAAACTATAGTAACAATGAAAAAGTACATTTTCATGGCTCTCTTAGGATTGAGCCTTTCTGTTCCCAAAGCCCACGCACAGTGGGTAGTAACCGATCCCGGCAATTTTGCCGGCAACATCGTCAATTCGGTCAAGGAGATAGCAACAGCTTCAAAGACGGTGAAGAACACCTTGGACGGATTCAAGGAGGTGGAGAAACTCTACAACGACACCAAGAAGTATTACGATG
>NZ_KV817540.1:2689-3422 GCF_001814685.1 Prevotella sp. HMSC077E09
ATCTCATCGGAGATGCCTACAAGGTCAAGGAGTGCATCCTGATGGTGGGGGACATCTCGGAGATTTATGTTACCTCGTATAAGAAAATGCTCTCGGACAAAAACTTCCGCCCTTCGGAACTTGCTGCAATGGCTTCGGGCTATGCCAAGCTCTTGGAGCAGAGCGGTGAGAGTCTCAAGGAACTAAAGTCCATTGTCAAGAGTAATGTCTTCTCGATGAACGACCATGAGCGAATGCAGTCCATCGACCGCATCTATACCACGCTGAGGGAATACCGCTCGCTCGTCTCCTATTACACAAGGAAAAACATCTCCGTGAGCTATGTGCGTGCAAGGGAGAAGAACAACCTTGCCTCTGTTAAGGCACTCTATGGTAATACGGCAAGCAGGTATTGGTAATTAAGTTATTGGTCATTCATACATCTAAACACACTTGCTTATGGATTTTGCCAGTTTACATGAGCTGCTACGCTCCACCTATGACGAGATGATGCCACTCTGTGCCCAGATGACGGGTATTGCCAAAGGCATTGCAGGTTTGGGTGCACTCTTTTATATTGCCCTTCGGGTATGGGCTTCCATTGCCCGTGCCGAGGCGATAGACGTCTTTCCCTTGCTGCGCCCCTTCGTGCTTGGCTTCTGCATTATGTTCTTCCCGACAGTCGTACTGGGTACGATGAATGCCGTTCTCTCGCCCGTGGTGCAGGGAACGGAGATGATGGTACACCAGCAGG
>NZ_KV817540.1:3522-5984 GCF_001814685.1 Prevotella sp. HMSC077E09
GAACGGAGATGATGGTACACCAGCAGGAGGGGAATCTTGCCAAACTTACTGCCAAGCGTGACAAGCTGCAGGAGGAAGCCTACCTTAGGAATCCTGAGACAGCCTACCTTGTTTCCAACGAGAAGTTCGATGAGAAGATTGAGGAAATGGGTATCATCGGACCTGAAGATGCCGTGACGATAGCGGGTATGTATGCCGAGCGTGCTGCCTATCAGACCAAGCAATGGATCATGAAGATGGTACACGACCTTTTAGAACTTCTGTTTCATGCTGCAGGACTTATCATCGACACACTACGCACCTTCATACTCATCGTCCTTGCCATTCTCGGTCCGATAGTCTTCGGCATAGCCGTATGGGATGGTCTTGCTGGTTCACTTACGGCATGGTTCTCACGCTATATCTCTGTCTACCTGTGGCTGCCTGTCAGCTCTATTCTTACGGCACTGCTTACGAAAATACAGGTTCTGATGATAGAGAAGGATATTGAAGCACTCAGTGACCCTAACTACCTGCCTGATTCGGGGACATGGTACTACATCGTCTTCTTCCTTATCGGTATTGTAGGCTACTTCTGTGTACCTACCGTGGCAGGATGGATTATCGAAGCGGGTGGTGGTATCGGCTCATACGGTCGTAATGTCAACCAGACAGCACAGCATGGTGCGCAAGGCGCATATACCGGTGGCAAGGCTGCTATGGCTGGCGCAGGTGCTGCTGTGGGAAATGTCGGTGGACGTATCAAGGGTGCACTGCTCAAAGGAAAATAGAAATCGAACAACTATGCTTAATTAATCAATAGATATAAAAGAAAAATGGAATTTAAATCACTTGGTAATATCGAGACCTCATTCAAGCAGATAAGACTCTATGCCTTTGTCTTTGCCATCGTCTGCGTGGCAGTAAGCGGTTATGCCGTCTATGCCTCGTACAGCTTCGCTAAGGAGCAGCGGGAGAAAATCTATGTGCTTGATCAGGGAAAGTCGCTCATGCTTGCCCTCAGTCAGGATGCAAGTAGAAACCGTCCCGTAGAGGCAAGAGAACACGTGCGTCGTTTCCATGAGCTATTCTTCACCATTGCACCCGACAAGGATGCCATTGAGAAGAACATGGAGCGTGCTTTCGTATTGTGTGACAAGTCGGCTTTCAACTATTACAAAGACTTGGCAGAGAAGGGCTATTATAACCGTGCCATATCGGGTAATGTCAATCAGCGCATAGAGGTGGACTCTATTCACTGCAACTTTAATACTTACCCTTATGCGGTAACGACCTATGCACGGGAGTTTATCGTCCGTCAGAGTAATGTTACAGAACGCAGTCTTATTACAACCTGCACGCTGCAGAACTCTGTCCGCTCGGATAACAACCCGCAAGGCTTCCTGATGGAGAACTTCCTTGTCAAGGAGAACAGGGATATACAGACTTATAAACGATAAGGCTATGGCAAGGAAAAGAAACTTTTTACTCTCACGTCACTATCTGCGCTTTCACCTATGGCTTCGCCATCGGTGTGAACGGCTCACGATAAGGCAGAGAAAGGAAATCGTCTATGGGCTGAGTTTCATCTATCTGCTGTGCTCGCTCTGGATGATAGCGCAGTTTTTCCTTCCTCCAAAGAAGGAGAAACTACCCATCCCCACGGGAAAGCTGACGGACAGTCCGATACGGACGGACAGTACTTTCCATGAGTTACACGGCAATTTTTATATACAACATCATCAAACAATCAAAGAAAATGGATAATAAACAGAAAGAACAAATGAAGAAAGGCTTGGTCTTCGGAGGACTGGGACTGCTGTTTGCCCTCTCGATGTGGTTTATCTTCGCACCTTCGGGCAAGGATAAGACTGCAGCGGAGCAGGGACTCAATGACAGTATCCCACAGGCAACGACAGAAAAACTAACGGAGAACAAGCTAAAAGCCTACGAATTAGGCGACAAGGCACACGAGGAAGAACAGACCCGCGAGGAGATGGGCAGACTATCGGACTATTTCGCACAGAACACTGCTCCATCAGAGGTGCAGCGTGCAGAGACAGCTGCTTCTACGGCAAAGATAGAAAACTCCATGCATCGCTATGAAGAGAATAACCGCCTCTTGAACTCCTTTTACGCTCCTGACCCACACGAAGAGGAGCGTGAAGCCCTGCGTTCGGAAATAGATAACCTTAAAAAGGAACTCTCTGCCAAAGACAGCAGGAAGGACAATGAAGAGAAAAGACAGCTTGCACTGATGGAAAAGAGCTATCAGATGGCAGCGAAGTATCTTCCTAAAGCTTCAACTCCACCTACTTTCAATAGTGGTTTGACGGCAGGAAAGGAGAAGACGGAAGACACTGTAGGTGGCTCTGAAGCCGCTAAGGGCAAGACCATGCAGAATGAGAAGCCTGCAATGGAGGTGCTGCCGGAGCGTAGGCAGATAGTATCCTCACTGGGGCAGCCGATGAGCGACGCTGACT
>NZ_KV817541.1:0-370 GCF_001814685.1 Prevotella sp. HMSC077E09
CGATGCTGTAATTGGGTAGCACTTTTATAGCCTTGTGCCAAGCCGAGTGCATCGCCTCGTATTCGGCAGAGGTGACGGTAAAGAGTTCGGGTAGTTCCACACGGAAAGCCACCGTGATGTCAGCGTCCTTGCTCACCATACACCCCTGTTCTATGGAGAGTAGCGGGAACTTCGATTCCAAGGTAGTTATCTTGCTTTTATTTCTCATTTCTTCGCTTTCTTTGGTTGAAGGTTACGGATAAGGTGGCAGACCGTACGGCGGTTCACAAGGTAGCGTGGGTGCATACGTACTGCTCCCTTTTTCATCAGTCCGTACTGCCCGTACTTTCTATTCATGGTGAACGTTTGCCACACCACTATGGTGGCACCC
>NZ_KV817542.1:0-321 GCF_001814685.1 Prevotella sp. HMSC077E09
ATCTTGATGTTGGCGGTGCCGAACGCGTGGCGGTTTTTGTATTAAAATGGCTCTTGTTTTTTTGCGCAATCCAAGAAATCTGCTTTACCTGACTCTCTTTTGTTGATCCTCTTATAACTAATCATATAGCAGCAAGGCGAGAATAATAGGCCGTTCATTGAGCCGGCCATGCGGCAATGCGTATATATGTATAGCCGTATATACGCATTGATAGCTATAAAGCAATATGACTATATGTATTAAAGACACATTTTCTGATTTACCTGCGGTGCTTATTTTACACTCACTTTTATCTATCTTTCCATTTCCGTTTCTGATTTC
>NZ_KV817543.1:0-280 GCF_001814685.1 Prevotella sp. HMSC077E09
TATGTAAATCCTTTCAAAGAACGCTTCTTCTAAGTGGCAAAAATCTTTTGCAAGACCCCTGCCTTGCTCCTGGAATGCATAATCAATGTTCAAGTGATTTCTTCCTGAAAGCGTTTGCAAAGGTAATACAAAAACACGCCACTTCCAAATGTTTTTAAAGAAAAGTTTGAAAATAACTGAAAATTTTCATAAATCATGACAGAAAGACAGGATTTACGAGGTCAGGAAACAGAACATACCGACAAACGGCTGACCGCAGAGAGGCTGACCGCAAGCTTGA
>NZ_KV817544.1:0-49263 GCF_001814685.1 Prevotella sp. HMSC077E09
GTCGCATTTACTAATTTAAACTGCACTTTAGAGCAGGCATAGATAGAAGAAGAATAGCAGAAAAATAGGTGTAATCTTTTTGTTTCAAAGAGGTTGGTGTGCAATATCATTCATAATACGCTGTGTTTTGATGCAGATTGCATGGCTATTTGAGTCATATCATGCGATAATCTGTGGCAAGTTACATGGCGATTTGACGCAAATGACATCACTTTTTGATGTGATATTGTGTCTGATTTTGTAGGAATAACCGTAATGTTCTGATAGTCAATGTTTTGCTTGTTGTTAAAAGTTAGTATGTTTTTTAAGCGAAACAGCCTTTCGTTTCAAATATGCAAAGCTCGTGAAAGCATTTGTAAACTTATATGATGAAAATTAACATAAATTTCGTTTATAGGTTTACAGCCCTAAATGATGTTTGCTGTTGAATGGTGGGCTCATGCAGATGTTTAGGTTGTTTACATTGGATAGAGTAATAATGGCCTACGTGTTGTTTTGCTTGACAGCTTATTTGATTATCCAGTCATCAAGCATTCTTCTTGCAATACTCAGTTTTTCGGGAATATTGGGAAGATTATCTTTAGTGAACCATGCCCCTTTTGACAATTCTTCTTTTTGCAGATGAATGTTTCCACTGACGTAGTCGGCTGTAAAACCAATCATCAATCCGCTGGGATAGGGCCATGGCTGACTGCCGAAATAGTGGAGATTTTCAATGGTTATTCCTGTTTCTTCCAACACTTCGCGATGCACGGCTTCTTCCAAAGTCTCACCGGTTTCTACAAAACCTGCTACAAGTCCATAGAAGTCGCCTTTGAAGTTGCGGGCGTGAACAAGCAATACTTCATCGTTCCTTTGGATGAGTACGATGATAGCTGTAGCCAAAGAAGGCCACACTTCCTTTCCACAGTTGATACAACGCTTGCTGATATCAGTGTGCATCTTCATCGGTGCACCGCAAACTCCACAGAACTTTGTGTTTTGATCCCAGTAAAGGAGTTCCTGACATTTACCAGCCTTGAGATATAGTTCGTTGGATAGATAATAGAAACTCTTGCGGAGTCCGCACATTTCATAGCGTGGATGGTTGCTGACAGGATTATCAATCATGAAGGTTTTAACCTCTTCTCCATTGTCCATCGGCGTGACATTCAGAACGTGTGTCCATTCTTTTGTCGGTAGAGGAGCTTGCTCCCCTTCTGGAATTGTATAGCTTCCATCGGGGAGTTTCTCAAGCATGATGTCTCCTTTACAGAATATAAACCAAAGGCGTTGCATTATTTTTCGTCTTTTGGATTAGGCGTATAACCAAACAACAGCAAGCTGTCGCGTGTTGCAGCAGGTTTTGTCCAGTTCTCCGGAACAAACTTCCAGTTGTTGTTTGCCTTTGGAGTCACTGTCCCCATCTTCTCAATTTCCTGCATCAGATAATATCTTTGGTCGCGTGGACTGCGGTAGATAATCCTGCTGTTGAGACTGTCTTTTGGAATGCCTGCTCCTTTCGTAAGCAACTCTCCACCGCCGTTTCCACGATAACTATTAATAGCAACAGTGTACCATTTGTGCTCGTCAAAGGGCTGTCCATTTGACATTTGCAGTATCTTTACCTTTTGTCCGTCGGGCTTTGTCACGTCGACAATATAGTCAATTCCTGCTGCAGAATCAAAGTTGAAGGTAAAGTTCTTGAAGCCTAAACGCTGGGCATCACCGCGTGTGTCAGCTAAAAGGAGAAGATGATCATCGGGAGATTTCATCGTGTTGACCCAAAGATCATAACTCATTTCAAGGTGTTTTCTGATTTCTTCACCTGTCAGCCGCATGACGTAAAGCTGATTTTCAAACCTATAAAGATTGAACATGTCGGCCACTCTCACAGGACCAGCCTTGATAGATGCATTGAATTGGAGTGGGGCGTTAAAGGCAATGTCGGCCTTGGTGATTTGTAATTCAAGATTAAGGATAAAGTCATTGAACGCACTTGAACCGAAATAGCTGTCACGAGTGTAAATGGTATTGGTGAAATTACCGATAACTCGGTCTACAAAATTGTTCACTTTGGCAATCTGCGGCTTGAAATGTGCCATGTATTCTTCATCTACTTGCATCTGGGTAACGTCAACTAAGGTGCCTGTTACCTGCTTTTTAGTTACTTTGCCATTATGAAGCGTGAGTGTAACATCGGCTTGAGCCACTGTCATTGCATTGTTGGCCGGGTCTATACAGAGCACTTCCTTACCCTCAATATTCTTTATCTTCTGGTTGAAACGCGTGTGGTCATGACCAAACATGATGACATCGAAGCCTGGAACCTGCTTAGCTACGGCGCAGCTCGCATCTTCTTGGTATTCATTTGTGGTGATTCCGCCTTCACGTCCACTGTGGAATAGGCCTATAACAACGTCAGGATGCTCTTTCTCTTGAATAATCTTCATCCATTTTTTTGCTGAAGTGACCATGTCTTCAAAGCGTAGTCCTTCCCAAATATTTTCTGTCAGCCAGTTTGGAATAGCCGGTGTCAGCATGCCGAGAACTGCTATCTTTACGCCGTTGCGTTTCAGAATGGCGTAAGGTTGTGTGTAGGGCTTGCCTGTTTTCTTATTGATTACATTGCAAGCAATAACCGGGCATTTCACTTCTTTAATCCATTTGTCATATACGGCATGTCCCGGTTCGATGTCATGGTTGCCGATAGTCTGGGCTGAATAGCCTAAATAATTGATGACCTCTGCAGCAATATTGATGTCATTGGTGGCTACATAGTTGTAGAAATAGCTGGTAGGTTGGCCTTGCAAGATGTCGCCATTGTCAAGCAAGACAACGTTATTGCCATATTGTTTACGCAGTTGTTTAACATAACTGCTTACTCGTGCCATTGAACCTTGCCGTGGTTTACGGTTTGTGAAGTCGTAAGGAAAGAAGCTTCCATGTACGTCACTGGTCTCAATAAATCTAAGTGAGACGGTCTTTTCTGTTGCATAAGAAGCGATACTTAATGCCGTCAAAAGGAGGATTGAAAAGAGTTTTTTCATAATTGTATTTATGTTAATCAGGACATAAAGCCGAGACTTGTAACGTGGTCTCGGCTTTATCTATATTTATCTACAATGCTTCGTCTTCGGGTTTTTCAGGGCGAGGCCTTTTAATCTTGGTGAGATGTTTCTTGTTTTTCAGCCATTGCTGTTTGCGTTCCTCGTAACTCTGACGTTGACGTTCAAGAAAATTATCAGCCATGTTGGATGATCTATTTGAATTTACTGTATATCACCGTGAGCTTGACAGGTGTATTCCCACCCTCTATCTTAGTGCTCTTTATCGACATATCGTGATAGACTCCGGTTTGATAGGTCGAAGTATATCCTCCGTTTTGAATGCTCATGCTGGTTGTTGTCACTGGAATGACAACCACTTGGTTCCAGTTTGGCGATGCAGTTCCATTTTTCTTACTCTCATACATCGTGCGAATAATAGAACTGATATTGTTGAAAGTATAACCGTTTTGGTTCAATTTTGCCACAAAAGAGTTCTTGTAATTTGTATAATTATGATGTTCAAAGAATGTTTGTATGCTATCAACAGGAATCATCAGCACTTGTTTGGGAGCTTCCAATGCATAGTTGTTTGTTGATGAATTATTAATTCGCTGCAATGTAATCTTAGCACTATTGATGCTGTCTTTCTCATGTCCGGCAACGATTTCCTCAACAGGAAGAGTCATCTGGGTAAAGATACCTGCTGGTGTCTTGAGATAAGTGCCGCTCTGATTATTTATCAACTGCTGAAGTGCATTGCCATCGTTGACAATGTGAGTAGTCTGCATAACTTCCTGTGTACCACCGAATGTGGCAGCTCTTGTATACACAGAATCTTTATACTGCATGCGGAAGTAGACAAATAAAATAGAGTTGAAAATCTTACCGATAGAGCCAGATCCCCCGACAGACTTGAAGTAGAAGCCTGGCATGATGTTATGAATCAGCTTATATGAATTCTTGAAATTTACAGAATCCGGACTGTAATATTTCTGCATGATATAAGTACCATAGTTCTTATAAGTCTTTCCATTCTTGTCTGTATAAGGCTTATTGAGTGGTATACGAATGCTCGGACTGTAACCTTTTGCTTTCTTTTCCTTGTCCGAACTCGTTACGTCTGCTAAGGTATATGCCTTCTCAACGGTGAGACCTCCATTGCGAATATAGTTCTCCTGAACGGGATCAAAGTTTGTATAGTAGTCTTTACTGTCGCTGATAGGCTTACTTAATTCATACATCTTCAAGTGCATTGGCGCTAAAGAGTCGCCAACTGTATCTTCGTTATACAGTCTAATCTCACATGAATCTGCATAGACAAGATCGTTTTCCTTAGATACAATACTCTTTAATTCAGGGAGGTAGAAGTTCTCAAGTACACCAAACTGTGTCATGAAATCAGCTGTAATATCTGTTTCGGTCTCGGGGTCTTTGAATTTACCAATATAGCCACTGATGTTCCTTGACAGTACGGCATTGGCCGCAATAGATTTCGTCGTAACATTGAAAGTATCTGTAGTAATGTCCAACTGATCACGTTTATTTGTGAGAGTTGTACCGATACCATCTGTAGAATCGTCGCAAGAAATTATAATCAGAGATACAAGTAAAAGGCTTGTAAGCGTTTTCAGTTTCATTTTGATGAATGTTTTATATGATTATTCTTCACCTGATGGGCATATCTTTTCATAGAAGTCTATATATGACTTCATGAAATCTTCACCTGGATAATTAAGGACAGGCAGTTTCTTTTCAGCTGCATAATCCAACAGGTTCTTATTGACTTTGGGGCGAGCTTCAATGATACCGTCACTGTAGTCGATTGCAAGTTTCCCTAATTCAAAGAAGTCAAACTTCTCATTATAGCCTGCAACCAATTCTTTCTTGGCTTCTCTGAAAGCTACGGTTGATTTGAATTTACTTCCTAAATCACCTTTCAGTTGCTCTGAGAAAAGCGAAGTTACTATCTTAGTATTTGCAAATGAAGGCTCTTCGTGGTAGGCTTTCTTGATATAGAAAGGCACAACGGCACTCATCCAGCCTTGACAATGAATGATATCTGGAGTCCATCGCAGTTTCTTTACTGTCTCCAAGACGCCTCGCGCAAAGAAGATGGCACGCTCTCCATTATCAGCATACTCTTCACCTGCTTCATCTGTTGTCATCTGACGCTTGGTAAAATAATCATCATTATCTATAAAATAGACCTGAATTCTTGATTGTGGGATAGACGCTACCTTGATAATCAGAGGGTGGTCGGTATCATCAATGATGAGATTCATACCTGAAAGCCTAATCACTTCATGCAGTTGGCCACGCCGTTCATTGATATTACCCCATTTGGGCATAAACGTTCTGATCTCAAGTCCGGCCTCCTGTGCTTTCTGTGGTAAGTCACGTCCCATGATTGACATATTCGTTTCAGGAACGTACGGAGTAATCTCTTGATTGATGAATAATACTTTCTTTGCCATGTCAATTTTCAAATTTGAGTGCTACAAAGGTATAAAAAAAATGCGAATAATGTGAGAAAAATGCGTATAAAGCCAGGAATAGGGGTGTTTATTGGCATATTTTTAAAAATATTCTTTCTTATTTAAGAAAAAAGTTGTTATTTTGCGGTTCGATTTGAATAAATAGAATGAAAGTTTTCAGAAAGACAGTTGAACTTCAGAATGAGCTTTTCTGTGCTCGTAAAGAAGGGAAGAAGATTGGTTTAGTGCCTACAATGGGAGCATTGCATGAGGGACATGCTTCTTTGATCAGGCTCAGTGTGAAGGATAATGAAGTGACAGTGGTTTCTGTGTTCCTCAATCCTACCCAGTTTAATGATAAAAATGATCTTGAGCGTTATCCTCGTACGTTGGAAGCCGATTGTCAGTTGGCAGAAGCTTGTGGTGCAGATTATCTGTTTGCCCCAAGCGTAGAGGAGATTTATCCGACTCCGGATATGCGTCATTTTGAGTTCCCTCCAGTCTCAACAGTCATGGAAGGCGCGCGTCGTCCGGGCCATTTCAATGGCGTGTGTCAGGTTGTCAGCCGTTTGTTTTATATTGTAAAGCCAGATAAAGCCTATTTCGGAGAGAAAGATTGGCAGCAGATTGCGGTCATCAAGCAACTTGTGAAGTTCATTAATAGTAATGTACAGATTGTGGAATGTCCGATTGTCCGTGAAGCAGATGGCTTGGCTATGAGTAGCCGCAACAGTTTGCTGACTGATGAGGAACGCGCAATCGCTCCGGCAATATATCAAGCATTGAAAGACAGTGTAGACTTCTCACAGTCGCATACTGTCAAGGAAACTCACGATAAAGTCGTTGAACAGATTAACGCTGTCAACGGACTTGAGGTCGAATATTTTGAGATAGTGGATGGCGATAGCCTTCAAACAGTTGATAATTGGGAAGCATGTGATGGTGTTGTTGGCTGTGTCACGGTCTATTGTGGCAAGACTCCAATCCGTCTCATTGATCATATTAGATATAGGGAGAACAGATAAGATGATGATAGAAGTATTAAAAAGTAAGCTTCATTGTGTTACGGTTACGGAAGCCAATCTGAAGTATATGGGGAGTATTACGATAGATGAGGATTTATTGGATGCTGCCCATTTGATTGCAGGAGAGAAGGTTCAGATTGTCAACAACAATAATGGTGAACGGTTTGAAACCTATATCATCAAGGGAGAACGTGGCTCCGGCTGTATCTGTTTGAATGGTGCTGCTGCGCGTAAAGTCCAGGTCGGTGACGTCGTTATCATCATTGCCTATGCTCTTATGGATTTCGAAGAGGCCAAGAACTATACGCCTATAGTTGTTTTCCCAAAGGAGGGAAACAAACTTTAATATGCTCTTCTGGTGCAACAGAAGAGATGCTGTCCTACGAATTAGGCCACAATACTCTATGGATAGCATGGTGTGGGCAGGTGACAGATAGAAACGTTGTTCACAAAATCAAAGGAGTTGTTTCGTATAATTGCAAATAAGGAAGTAAAATTCCACTCTTTTGAAAAACATTTACGATTGTCGTTGCAATGCTCGTGTATTTGAAATGGAATGCTCTTTCATTCAAAATATGCCCTGTTTTTGAGGAAATCACAATGCGTTGACAATCAATGTGTTGCAAAATACAAGGTAGATTGTAGTGTGATGCCATGCTGAAAAGCATTGCATTTTCTATTGAATTACCTCGCAATCTGCATCAAAATGCGTGATGTTTTCAGTCACTTTAGACGGTAAAGTGATACAGAAAGCAACGCGAAATGACCGATGTTGCAAGATAGAGTGATAAAAGCGAGGGTATCGAAGTCATAAAATGGCTTTGCACAAGCATTGAAAGTGAGTTTTCATTTCTATTTGGTGAGGTCTGGAAGTGTTAAAAAATGGAGATAATCTTTACAGAAAGCAAGACGTTTTAGAGGTGATGTTTCTGTTTGATATATTCCAAGATATGACTTATTCACACAGCTTTGTCTCCTTTGAGACTATTGATTTTGCTAAACGGTGGCATTCCTATTCCTAATGAAATCTATGTCGTGAAAGGAAAAGTCGACGCTATGCGTGTTGCTTTCTCCGTTTATCTATGTATCAAAGAGTGAACTAAAGGCTTGCCAAGTGTTTCCTTTTTGCACTGCACGGTGATGTCTTTTGAATGAAACTCCTGTCTTGTTTTGTTATTTTTGATAGTTTACTTGCTTCAGTTTTATGGGTTGTGGGTTGGCAATCACCCATTTGACAGTCAGTTCTGTCAGTCGGTATAGGTCTTCTTCCGTGCTGTCTGCATGAATACTTTTAGCCAAGGCTGCTAATTCTTTGTTTTCATCTTGCTGCTGATTTGGTTGCAGAGATGAAGAAAAGGCAGATGCAGGAATAGGGTTTCCCATGGAAAAATAGTCGGGGAGAGCCTGTGGTAGTCTTTTATATTCACGGCTCCAGTTGCATGAACCATTGTCAAGAATCTCGCGACTTACCTTTCCACAGATGCGTATTACTTCGCCTTGAACAGGCGGCGCATGGCCTTCTGAAGGCACAAGGTAATCCCAAAACTCTTTAAAGCAGCTCGTCTGGTTGGTTGAATGAACGGTGAAAGGTTCATTTCCTCTGTGTTTCTTGATTGCCCGAACAGGCCTTATGCCAGATAGTTATATACCACATACATCCCATTCTTTGAGATTTTCTTTCTTCACGAAAATAGAGAAAATAGGGGAAGTGGCGAAGGAAATGATAAAAAATAAAGGGTTTTATAGAATGTTTAGGAATAAATTAGTTAATTTTGTAGCAGACTTTTAAGGATAGGGTGCATGTTATGTGTGCGCTTTTAATTTAACACCAACATCTATGAAAATTAAAAATCTCTTCAAACGACAGTTGCGTTCCGTCATAGAATGGAAAGAACAAGATGTGCATATCCTGTTTCATCGAATGGAAACAACTACTGATGAAATTAAAAATTCGAGTAAACTCATCGTTGCTCCTGGCCAGGGTTGTCTCCTTGTTTATGATGGAAAAGTGAAGGCTACTCTGACAGAACCTGATACCTATGAACTTGCAACGGACAATCATCCGTTTATCACAACGTTGCTCAATCTGGCACAGAGTATGGAGAGTGAGCACAAGATGCGCTTCTATTTCTTTCGAACGGCAGAGATGGTGAATGTGCTTTGGGGCACAGCGACTCCTGTGAAATACATGGAACCGAACTATAAGATACCGGTAGCTTTGGGAGCTTGTGGTAACTTCTCGGTGAAGATTGATAATGCTGCAACCATGTTCGGCACGCTTTTAGGTTCAATAAGTGATTATACTTCCCGCGAAGTCCGTGAACTTGTGTCGTCACGTATCGTTGCTCCTTTGACCTCTTTTCTTGCAGAAAAAGCTTACCCTTACACGGAAGTGGATAAACATTTGTTGGAATTATCGGCAGATCTTCAGACTCGTACAGCTGAAGAATTGCAGCGATTAGGGCTGATATTGACCGATTTTCGTATTGATTCTGTCACTTTTGACGATGATACGCTGTCGCGCATCGGTAAGATTGCGGACATGACTGCAGAGAAGCAGGCTGCAGCCGAAGTTGATCTTGATTATGCCGGAGTACAGAAACTGGCTGCTTTGCGTGATGCTGTGCGCACGGAAGGAGGTCTTGCTGGTGCTGGATTGCAGGTAGGTGCAGGTGTTCAACTGGCTAAAGAATTCTTCAGTACAAAGGAAAACACTGCAACTTCAACTGAAGCTGCGCCATCAGAAGTCAGTGCTCGGTTGAAACAATTGAAGCAACTTATGGATGAACAACTCATCACCGAAGAAGAATATAACAAGAAAAAGAACGAAATCCTTGAGAAGTTATGAAAAGAATCTTAATTATTTCCATTATCATACTTGTTGCAAACCTGCTTGCAGGACTTGTGATTACAGCCTATTCTCCTCTGAACTTGCTTTTCACGAGTATGGTGATTGTCATTAACACAATGTTGCTTGCATTTGCTTTCATAGGGCGTGCAGAGAGTACTCACCGTTTGAGCCTGGGTTTTATATTTGCAGGTGTTGGCGCCCTCGAATTTATTACAGGTTTCTTTGCACCTGAACAATGGACCAACAACTGGTGGTTGCTATGCACAATCATTCTGACTGCAGTGCAGTCCATACTGCTATTCTTGGCGGTATATTATTCAAAAGAGGTTTAATCTGATATATGGCAACGAAATTAAAGGCTGTTAAATGTCCACAATGCGGTAGTGAAAAGCATGAGCAGATAGATAAGAAACGCTATAGATGCTTGAATTGCGGGACGGAATTCTTCTTGGATGATGATGACATTAATATTAATGTAAATCATCATTACGACTTTCAGTCGTCATCAACTTTCGGCAGTGATCTGGGAGTTGGAATGAAACTTGGAATTGTCGCTTTGTTGATTCCACTGGCTGTTGTATTCATATTTGTATTTTTCTTGTTTCAAACTGGGGAAAGTAGTGTTGCATCAGGTGGAAAAGATTCTGTGAGTGTGAGAGAGACTTTCGAAGAAATGATTCCGATGATTCATGATGGAAAGGCATGTGTTTTTTATATGACAGATCGTGATTATACTGTAAGTTTTGGTCAGGATGAGTCAAAATATGTGAATGGTTATTATCTTGGATTTCGTGATGCAACGACAGGTAAGGTGCTCGTGGACCAGCTTTTCATGTCTGAAGAGGATGCACGTGATGAGTCTGTCTCTTCTATTTCAAATACAAGTATATCCTATCTTCAGCAAGCTCACCGTTGGTTTCTTATTATAGGTAAGCGTTATGTCTTTGAGATAGAACCTAAATCATTGGCTATAAAGGATGTTTCCAAGTTACTTTTTAAGGGAAAACAGGCTATGAGTACTGGTATTTCATCCATTACATTCATTGATAGTGATTATGGTGAAGGCTTTGAAGTGCACAATAATTTAGCTGAAACCTATTATTATTTCCCTGCTTCCAATCGTCTTTACTCGGAGGAGGCATTTAAGTTTGCAAGGCGACTTCCACCATCAGAACTGAATGGTGAAGTGCGTGATACTGCATATTGGGAAATGCATAAGAAAAATATAAGCGAAGAAACAAGCAGTGCAGGTGGTCTCCTGCGCCTATGGAAAGTGCATGCAAAATATCATTTGGGCGATCCTCAAGACTTTAGTTTCTATAATTGGATAAGTCAGACTTTCTCTTATGATCCAGGTAATCGATTGGTTAGTGCAACTCCTGTTACAAACTGGTTTATTGGTTTTAACGGTGGTGTAGTTTATCAAGATGCCCAAAGACTACTGATAACATTCTATCCTTCTATGGCTCCGGATGCTAATTCTGTATTCCAAATGCGTGACAAGGAAGGAAATGTGCTTTGGACGCAGGCCCTAAGAAGATTCTCAAATGTAAGTGTTGGAGCCTGCTATGGCAATAAGATTTGGTTCTTGGGACAAAGAAGTCGTCGCTCCGGATATGATGACATACATAGCTATAGCTTTGATATCAATACGGGAAAGTGGGCACAAGGAGCACAAATGTCTCAAGAATATAGTATAAAAATTGAGTAGAATAGGATTAATGATGTATTGTGAATATGAATAAGACTCTATTTATAGGCCTGCTTTCTCTTACCTCTATTGCAGCAACTGCTCAAGAAAAATATATGGAACACGATGCTGATGGCAGATTACGTGTGTTGGGTTATATTGACAAAAAGACTGAAAAGAAAGTTGGTCATTGGGTAGAATACGGGAGAAATGGGCGGAAAATCAGTGAAGTAGACTACAAAAACGGAGAGAAAGACGGGCGTTATTATGAATATGATGACGAAGGTCGTGTAGCCGTTATGCAGACCTATCGTGATGGACTGCTTGATGGACCTTACTTACAATATCATGATTCTCCCAACAAGAAAGGTGTATTACCGCTTTATGTTCGTGCTTTTTATCGCGATGGACAACAGGAAGGTATGGAATATATTTATGAATCCAATGGGAAAATCCTACATCGAAGACGGTATGAAGCAGGTACAATGTTGACCGATACGGCTTATGAGTATAACGGGATATATATAACAACGATGCGTCGTGTTACAGATCCAACAGATCCTGAAGGTTTCAGATATAAAGAAGTAACAGATTTTACTCCTTACAAGAAGGCAAAAGTAGAGATCCGGGAGGAGAGACAGTCTCATAGAAGAAAGCAAGTGAAGTCTAAACATCCTCAATCACAGGTTGCTCCTAAACCTAAAGAAACCCCAAAAACAAAACTGAAAGTAGGGAAAGATGGTGCTATAGTGCTTGATTGATCTGGTGATTTATCTCATCATATAAACTTGAAGGGGGCGACAAGTGTTTGATACCTGTCGCCGTCTTTCATGGGTTAATGCTTGAAGTAAGCATCCATGTTGATTACCTTATTCTGTTTTTAACTGCCTATTGATGTAATCTCGCAATACTACAGCTTGGTTGTGGACTTCATCTTTGGCGCCGAACAGAATAGTTACATTGCTCTCTTTGAGTTGTTTTCGGCAAAGCTCAATGAATGCATTTGTCGCTGGGTTGGCCTCAAGTTCTTTGATGTAGCGTTCTGTGAAAGTAGGGAAATTCTCCGGGATATGGCCGAACCATTTCCTTAATTCTGCTGAAGGAGCAATATTTTTCTCCCAAAGATTAATGTCAGCTTTTACTTTTGCAATTCCTCTTGGCCACAATCTGTCAGCCAAAATGCGATAGCCGTCGTGTTCATCGGCAGCATCATAAACCCTTTTAATCTTTATTTCGTTCATGAAAGCAAAGATACTAATATATATTAAAAGCGGGTAAGAATGAGGTAGAAAAATCTATTTAATTTGTAATTTTGCGGCTCATTAATATATTAGTTGTCGTGGAAATAAAGAATAAGAAGATAAAACAATTAGTCTCTTTTGTTATCTGTTTCGTAGTAATGGCCGTTATAGCTGTTGTGCGTGATGGGCAGATTTTGGGGCATAAAATGCGTGTAATGCCAGGTGATTCAATAGCAAAGAATGTAGCTGTTGATACAATGTATCAGACAATGAATAATGTGACAGTTATCAATACGACCTCTCTTGCAAAAGATGTGACGGGATTCGGAGGAACCGTTCCATTAGAGATTTACTTAAAGGATGGTAAGATTTTGAAAATCAAGGCACTGAAGAATCATGAAACACCAGAGTTCTTTGAACAGGCAAGTAAATTGCTGACAGCGTGGAATGGAAAATCCGTTGATGAGGCACAGCAACTGAAAGTCGATGCCATTAGTGGTGCAACATTCTCATCGCGTGGGATTATCGGTAATGTGGAACGTGGCCTTCAATATGCTGCAAAGAATGTGCATGAGAAGAGTTTCTTTGAGAAAATGGATCTTAATACCAAGACTGTTGCGGGTTTGATAGTCGTACTTTTAGCGGCTGTTGTCCCCTTGTTCTATCGTAAAAAGACCTATCGAACGATACAGCAGATACTGAATGTGGCCGTATTGGGGTTTTGGTGTGGCACGTTTATATCTTATTCCCTCATGGTTGGCTATATGTCAAGTGGTGTAAATCTATGGACTTCGCTTATCCCTGTCATTATGTTGATAACGGCATTTGTTTATCCTTTGTTTGGTAAAAAGTACTATTATTGTACGAATGTGTGTCCTTGTGGAGCACTTCAGGAGTTGGCTGGAAGAGTCAATAAGCGCAAAAAGTTGAGAATGAGCCAGGAAACAGCCAAGCAATTGGGACGCTTTCGCGAAATATTATGGGCCACACTTACGATGTTAATGCTGTTAGGCGTTGGCTTCCAATGGATGGATTATGAGGTGTTTGCAGCCTTTATCCTGCAAAGTGCATCGGTCGTTGTGTTGGTTTTGGCAGTCGTAGTGCTTGCATTGTCAATCTTTATACCACGCCCTTACTGTCGCTTTGTTTGTCCAACAGGTGTTTTGTTCAAGATAGCTCAAAACTCGAAGTCATGAAAATACGTTTGATTTTATTTGATTTAGGTGGCGTCATCTATACCAGTGACCGCCATGAAGCGGTGAGACGCTTTGGAAGTTTAGGCCTGAAAGATGCTGAACATCAACTGAGTATGTACACTCAAACGGGCCTTTTTGGTGCGCTTGAAGAAGGAAAGATTAGTGATAAAGAATTTGTTGCACAGCTTTCTGACAAAGTCGGGAAATCGCTTTCATGGGATGACTGCAGGCTGGCGTGGTTGGGTTATGCCACCTTTTTGCCGCAACGTAATCTCAATGTGCTACTTCGCTTACGTCACATGGGTTTTCGTTTGGCCTTGGCCAGCAATACCAATCCATTCATGATGTCGTGGATTGACAGCTGTGATTTTGATGGGAAAGGCAATAGTATTAGGTCTTATTTAGATGAACTTTACGTCAGTTATAAGATAAAAGCGTTGAAACCTTCACCTGTTTTCTTCGAATATATCCTTCAGAAGGAGAAGGTACAAGCCGAAGATGTGCTGTTCATTGATGATGGACCACGCAATGTTGAAGCTGCTCATAGCTTAGGTATCCATACTGTTCTGGCTGTGAACGGGGAGGATTGGACAGAAGATGTGTTGCGTTTGTGCACGCAAACAGATTTTTGATATAAATCAAGAAAGTAGCTTTTAATCAATGAAATGCGTTATGATATTTGGAGCATTCATGAAACTTGCCTAACTTTGCACATACAAAAGGTTAATAGATTGTTTAGGTTTTTAGTTATTAGGTTTAAAGATTGTGATTCTGAAAGGTATTAGTTTAAGGTAAAAGTCATAGATTGTGGATAACACCGAGTGAGCAATCACTCAACAATGAAATTTCAAATCACAAAATATAGCAGTCTTGGAAGTGATTCCGGGACTGCTTTTTTTATGTCTGCTAACCAATGAATTCATTCTTAACTCTATTGATAACAGATGATGATGACTTATTGTTATAGTGGGAGATAAGGTTTCTGTATGCTGTAACCCCAGGCGATAAGCCATGTCTTTTGATGCATATGGACTCTACGATGTTTACAGGTTACATCATCATTTACGCTTTCCTAAAAGCCTTCCAGTATCAAGAATAGTTCTCGTTTTGTAAAGATTATTGGCCGAAATCTATGACTAAAAAATTGCACCAAATAGAAATGGAAAAGCAGGAAAATAGGTTAAATCTCCCAATTTCAAAGTCTGCAGTGTGTAATTTGAGGCATACTACAGTGTAATTTGATGCAAAACGCGTGGCTATTTGAGTCAAAATACACGATGAAATGGCGCATATTGCACTGTAATTTGATGCAAATTATGGGTGTTTTTTACATGATTTCACTTCACTTTTTCTCTTGAATTCAGTAACATGTTGACTCTTAAGAATTTATAAACTATCGGAAAACAGCGGTTATTTGGAGCAGGGAAGACTCTCGTTTCAAATACGCAAATCTGACAAGGGTATCTGTAAAATCATTTGACAGCCTTGATTTTAATAGAATGGAGTTCGAAAGTTAGATTTTGTTCCCTTTGTCCGGACATGTTTTTCTCCGTGCATATGCACTTCAGTGTGCCGATGATGTTAGGTTATAGTATTGCAGATGAAGATGTTGATTGGGCTTAAACTTTCTCTGTCTCTTGAATATTTATTAGCGATATCAACATACTTCCAGAGAAAATTCGTATTTTTGCAGGGTATTATTAAATAAAAACAATGACAGACATCATTACGAAATATTTCCCTCATCTTACGGAAGTGCAGTCCCGACAGTTTGCAATGCTTGATGCACTCTATCGTGACTGGAACAGTAAAATCAATGTGATTTCGCGTAAAGATATCAACAACTTGTATGAGCATCATGTGCTCCATTCCTTGGCAATTGCCAAAGCTATCCGCTTTAAGGAGGGTACGGAGATACTCGATTTTGGCACGGGTGGCGGTTTCCCCGGTATCCCCTTGGCCATAATGTTCCCACAATGTAGGTTTCGGTTGATTGACGGAACGGGTAAGAAAATACGTGTAGCCACAGAGGTTGCACAGGCAATTGGACTGACGAATGTCGAGGCTTTGCATCGTCGTGGAGAGGAGGAGAAGGGAAAATATGATTTCATAGTGAGTCGTGCTGTGATGCAGTTGCCCGATTTGATGAAGATTATCCGCAAGAACATCCGTAAGGAACAGCGGAATGCTTTGCCTAATGGTCTGCTGTGTCTGAAAGGTGGAGACTTGCAAGAAGAACTCAAACCGTTCAAGAACATTGTAGAGGTGACCCCGTTAGCAGATTTCTTCGACGAGGAGTGGTTTCGTGAAGATAAGAAACTTATTTATGTCCCAATAGGCTGATTATGTTAAAGATAAAACGCTTTTTGTGCAACATGTTGCAGGAAAACTGCTATGTTGTGAGTGATGAAACTGATGAATGTGTCATCATTGATAGCGGTGCTTTCTATGAAGAAGACTTAGCTGCAATCAAAGATTATATTCAGTTTGAAGGGCTGAAACCGGTGCATCTTCTTGCCACGCATGGTCATATAGATCACAATTTCGGCAACGGAATGATTTATAAGGAGTATGGCTTGAAGGTTGAAGTGCATGAGGGAGATAAGCCTTTGATGCTGAAACTTAAGGAACAGGCGCTTCAGATAGCGGGTGTGAAACTTGAGGAAGATCTGCCGTCAGTAGGAAAATATCTCACGGGTAAGGACACAATTGCCTTTGGCTCACATGTGTTTACGATTATAGAAACACCGGGACATTCTCACGGTAGTGTCTTCTTCTACGATGAAGGGGAGCATGTTGCTTTCACGGGCGATACTCTTTTTCAGCGTTCCATTGGGAGAACAGACTTTGAAGGTGGCTCAATGTTCCAGATGATACAGAGTCTTCGCATTGTATGTCAGCTTCCTGATGACACAATAGTGTATCCCGGACATGGCCTGGAAACGACAATTGGCGCAGAACTTGCCAGCAATCCCTATTTAGACCGTTAGTTTATGGCGGTGAACAAAGCAGAGAAAATCATCTTAGGTATTGACCCTGGAACGAATGTTATGGGTTATGGTGTACTTCGTGTGAATGGAAACAAGGCGAAGATGGAGGCTATGGGCGTTATAGATTTACGAAAGATGCATGATCCTTATTTGCGTTTGGGACATATTTTCGAACGTGTAACGGGCATTATTGAGTCTTATCTTCCGGATGAGTTGGCTATTGAGGCACCGTTTTTTGGCAAGAATGTACAGTCAATGCTGAAGCTCGGACGTGCACAGGGGGTAGCTATTGCTGCTGCAATACGGCGTGATGTGCCCATTCACGAATATGCTCCGTTGAAGATTAAAATGGCTATTACGGGTCAAGGTCAAGCGTCTAAGGAACAGGTGGCAGGCATGTTGCAGCGTGTGTTGCATCTTGAGGAAGAAGACATGCCAAGATTTATGGATGCAACGGATGCTCTTGCTGCAGCCTATTGCCATTTTCTGCAAATGGGAAGACCCGAAACTGATGCCCGACATTACAGCAGCTGGAAAGACTTTGTCACAAAAAACAAGCAGGTTGTTTCTAAGACTTCAAAGTCTGTGGCAAGTGTTGTGAGATCACATAAGATACCTTGAAACAAGGTCTCATGATGTTTTAGTAAGATATATAAAATAGCAATGAAAAGAGAGGTAAAGGCAGCTTTGTTTGATTTGGACGGTGTTATATTCAACACCGAACCACAGTATACGGAATTCTGGAGGTCGCAATGCAGGTTGTATCATCCCGAAAAGCCAGGATTGGAGAATCAAATTAAGGGACAAACGCTCGTTGAAATCTATGAGAAATATTTTGCTGACGTGAAGGGAGAACAGGCAAAGATAACCGAAAGATTGAACGAGTTTGAAGCCAATATGCATTTCGATTATGTTGATGGCTTTCTGGATTTTGTTGCCGATCTGCGTCATCATGGTGTGAAGACGGCTGTTGTCACGAGCAGTAATGTTGCTAAGATGAACACGGTTTATGCGAAAACACCTTCTTTCAAAAGTTTGTTTGACCGCATTTTAACCAGTGAAGACTTCACTGCAAGTAAGCCAAATCCTGCTCCTTATTTGAAAGGTGCTGAATGTTTTGGCTTATCTCCGTTGCAATGTGTAGGATTTGAAGATAGTTTCAATGGCTTGAAGGCTGTCCGTGGGGCAGGAGTGTTCACGGTTGGTCTGTCAACTACCAATCCGGAAGAGGCGATTAAACCTTATGCAGATATTGTTATTCCCAACTATGTCGGCAAGAGCTATGAGTGGTTGGCAGGCGAATTAGATTGATATATATACGCGAATTCGGTTTAAGCATCAATCTTTCTGCTTCCCAACTTTGGGAAAACCGTTTTTTCCCATTTTTTTAGTTTCCCAACTTTGGGAAAGCCGTTTCCAAGCATTTTCTTCGTGTCCCAACTTTGGGAAACTTGTTTTCTCCCGTTTTTTTCGTTTCCCAATATTGGGAAAGCTGTTTTCAAGCATTTTCTTCGTGTCCCAACTTTGGGAAAGTCATTTTGGGACTGTTTTTTCGTTTCCCGTAGGGCGAGAAAGTCGTTTTGAGGCTGTTTTTATGTTTCCCGTAGGGCGAGAAAGCCATTTTGGGGCTGTTTTTGCGTTTCCCGTAGGGCGGTAAAGTCGTTTTGAGGCTGTTTTTATGTTTCCCGTAGGGCGAGAAAGCTGTTTTGAGGCATTTTTTCTGCTTCCAAGGGGTTGGAAATGTGATTTTCAGCGTTTTTTCAATTTCGGCCGTGGCCGAAACGCAGTTTTTTTTCATTTTTAAGCTTTCGGCCATGGCCGAAAGTCGATTTTCGCTGTTTTTTCAGTTTCGGCCGCGGCGGAAATACTGTTTTCACTGTTTTCTACTCATCCGCCGCGGCGGAAATGCTGTTTTTGCTGTTTTCTACTCATCCGCCGTGGCGGAAAGTCGGTTTTCAGCGTTTTTCCACTTTCATCCACGGATGACGGGCATTTTTTTCCTCTTTTTCGCTTTCATCCATGGATGACGAATGATTTTCGGCAAATCCTGCGTTTCGTCGGCCGACGACGGGCGTTTTTCGGCGTTTTCTGCATTTCGTCGGCCGACGACGGGCATTTTCCAGCGATTTCTGCATTTCGTCGGCCGACGACGGGCGTTTTTCGGCGTTTTCTGCATTTCGTCGGCCGACGACGGGCATTTTCCAGCGATTTCTGCATTTCGTCGGCCGACGACGGGCATTTTTCTGCGTTTTCTGGCTATCCAAGGAGTTGGATAGCCGTTTCTTAAACCGAATTCACGCATATATATTTTGACATGTCGTGTTTTTGATGTACTTTTGCATGCTGAAAAATAAAATAACATGGGATATTTATCAATTGACAAGAAAAAGATTACATCGAAAACCTTCGTGGAATTAAAGCAGGCTGGTGAGAAAATCACAATGCTTACCGCCTATGATTATACTACTGCAGGCATTATTGACGCTGCAGGCATTGACGGAATCTTGGTGGGTGACTCGGCTTCTAACGTCATGGCTGGCAATGAGACCACCCTTCCTATTAGCATAGATCAAATGATTTATCATGCAAGAGCTGTGGCTCGTGCTTGCAAGCATTGTTTGGTTGTCTGTGATATGCCTTTCGGAAGCTATCAGGTGAGCCGTGAAGAAGGTGTCCGTAATGCTGTCAGGATGATGAAAGCGACAGGCGTTGACGCCTTGAAAATGGAGGGTGGCATTGAAATTGCAGATACCATAAAAGGTATTATCGATGCAGGTATTCCTGTAATGGGACATTTGGGATTGACGCCACAGAGCGTACATAAGTTTGGTGGTTATGGTCTTCGCGCCAAAGAAGAAGCCGAAGCAGAGAAACTTCTGAATGATGCGCGGACGCTTGATGCTGTCGGTTGTTTTGCGATTACCCTTGAGAAAGTGCCTGCAAAGCTTGCGGAAGAAGTCACAAAGTCTGTTAGTTGTGCAACTATTGGTATTGGTGCGGGTAGCGGTACAGATGGACAGATATTGGTTTATGCAGATGCTTTGGGAATGACCCAAGGTTTCAAACCAAAGTTCCTGCGTCATTTTGCAGATGTGAATAAGTGTATGACTGATGGTGTTCAGGAGTATATTCACACCGTGAAGGCTTGCTCTTTCCCGAATATTGACGAAAGCTATTGAACTTATGGATACTCAAAACACCCCAATACATATTAATCTGTGGCATCGGGAGTTCTGGATGCTGTCGTTAGCTAATCTCTTTCTGTGCATGGCAATCTATATGTTGCTTCCCATTGTACCGGAATGGTTGATGAAAGTGCACCATACCGTGCATTGGCAAGTGTCATACGCTTTTGCTTTTTATGCCGTTGGATTGTTTTTCTTGGGTGGGTTCTGTAGTTATTTTGTTCAGAAATACCGACGCAACAGAGTTTGCAGAGTCGGTATTTTCATAATGATAGTGTGTCTGTATGCCATGACATTCTTCCATAGATTGGAGAGTTCTTATGTTTTCTGGGCAGTCAATATGCTGAGCTTTTTGCTTGGTGCTGTGTTTGGGTTAGTACAAATGGTACTTTCAAGTACGCTGATTATAGATGTGTGTGAGTCATTTCGGCGCACAGAAGCAAACTATGCATCTTCTTGGTTCGGTCGTTTTGCACTCTCACTTGGCCCCATTGCAGGAATAATCATCAGCAGATTTTTGGGTTTCAATAGTTTTATTGTGGCTTCAGTATTGCTTTGTTTGGCGGCAGTTTTATTGATTTACGGTGTGAAATTCCCTTTTAAAGCACCTGATGACAATATTCCTCTCTATAGTCTTGACCGATTTTTCCTCCCACAAGGTAAGTGGCTGTTTGTCAATTTGATGTTGGTGTCGATGCTGTTAGGTGTTCTTCTCTCCATTTTTCATACGCTGACATTCTATGGAATGATGTTAGTTGGTTTTGCTTTTGCTATCTTAGCTCAGAAGTTTGTCTTTGTAAATGCCGATTTGAAGAGCGAAACAGTTACCGGACTTCTTGCTGCTTCAATGGCTTTGTTGCTATTATTGACACGTCGGCAATTGTCTGTTGATATTCTGGCACCGGCACTTATCGGGTTTGGGGTGAGCCTGATAGCTTCTCGTTTTCAGTTGTTTTTCATCAAATTAAGCAAGCACTGTCAGCGTGGAACCTCTCAAAGTAGCTATTTCTTAGCTTGGGAATCGGGGCTTGCATTGGGCCTGTCAGTGGGTTGGGGCTATCTTTATAGCCAGGAACAATTGGCTTTGTTTGTAGCATTGGGACTTGCAATCCTTGCTTTTCTCTATTATCAATTCTTTACTCATCGCTGGTATATGGAAAATAAAAACCGATAAATTGCGTTATAGCAATAATGAAACGGTTTTTATCAAGCATCTTTATTCTTGGTGCTTTGTTTGCAATAGCGTCCTGCAATGACGAAGAGACATTCTCTTTGTCGAGGGCAGATAAGCTGACTTTCTCTACAGATACGGTCAGTCTTGATACGCTTTTCTCTACTACATCATCTTCAACGTATCAGTTTTGGGTTTATAATTTGAATCGCTCAGGATTGCGTTTGGCTAACATACGGTTGGCACATGGTAATCAAACAGGCTTTCGGGTGAATGTGAATGGAACTCCCTTGAATGGCAATAATGGCTTTCAGGCGAGTGATATGCCCATTTATCATGGTGATAGTCTGCGTGTATATGTTGAAGCTACCGCTCCTAATACTGGAGCAACTGCACCGCAGGCATTCACAGAAGACCTTGTTTTCACTTTGGAAAGTGGGGTGGAGCAGCGGGTGAAATTACGTGCCTGGGCATGGGATGCCACGCACTTTGATTTCTTGGATGTGCGCCATGACACTGTTATTGACAGCCCCTCGCGTCCAATTGTAATCTCCAAGGGTATTAAGGTGAACGAAGGAGCTACATTAACTGTAAAGGCAGGTACAACGATTTACTTTAATCATTCGGCAGGTGTGGATGTTTTCGGTCGGTTGGTGCTTGCTGGAGAGGCGGGGAAAGAAGTGCTAATGCGTGGTAGTCGATTGGATAAGATGTTTGACTATCTGCCTTATGACCGTGTTAGTGGGCAGTGGCAGGGATTGCATTTTCATAGTTCTTCCTATCAAAATCAGTTGAATTATACTGAAATTCATGGCTGTTTTGACGGTATAGTTTGTGACAGCAGTGATGTTAGCCGTGAGAAATTGAGACTTGAACAGGTCACTGTGCATAATTGTCAAGGTGATGGTGTGCGATTGACCAATAGTAAAGCAACACTGGTTAATACGCAACTGACAAATACATTGGGCAACTGTTTGGTTGTTGATGGGGGAGATGTGGCTTTGAATGCTTGCACATTGGCACAATTTTATCCTTTCGACAGTAATCGAGGTGCAGCCCTACACATTGCCGCCAAACATGCTTTGGTGAATTTAATGGTAAGAAACAGCATTGTTACGGGCTATGCAAGTGAGCAGGTTGAAGTATCCTTGAGCAGGCTTTCTACGTCAGCTTATCGTTTTGCACATTGTCTGTTGCGTGCCTCTAAAACTCAATCGGCTGATAGTGTGAACTATACTAATGTCATATACGAAGTTCCTACAGACACGGTTTCTATGGGCATGAAACTTTTTCTTAAGGTTAATGGCGATCGTCAAGACTATGATTTTCATCTCAGTAAGCAGGCTTTTGCTATCGGTAAGGCCGATAAAACAACGGTTCCCTCTATTGATAGGGATGGAAAAAGACGCAATACTGTACCCGATTTAGGTGCTTATGCACATCATTGAAATAAGAAGATAATGCTCATATTCAGGATATGATAAAATAATGTCCATTACATGGCGTTGTAATTTGTATTGAATCACACCACAATTTGAGTCATTTCACCTCGCAATTTGAGTCATTTTACCATGTAACTTGAGTCAAAATGCAGTGTAATCTATATCAAGTTAGGCAGCAAACTGATATGAATTACATTCTCTGGAGATTAATCTTTGCTTGTAATAGTTCCAATTGCTTATTTCGAACAGAGGTTAGATAACATATTAAATGTAAAAAGGGAAAGCAAATATCACTTGGTTTTATTGCTTTCCCTTCCTATATTAATAAGGCTTTCTCCTTGTTTTCATATGGAAAAAGATCTTCTTTATTCCAGATTATAGCCTTTGGCAAGACCACCCTCACTGGTCTCTTTGTAGAGAGAAGGTAAGTCATGACCAGTTTGTTTCATCACGTTGACCACGCGGTCGAAGCTTACACGGTGGCTTCCATCGCCAAAAGAAGCGTATAGTTGGGCATCAAGTGCACGGGTTGCTGCAAAGGCATTCCGTTCGATACATGGGATCTGAACGAGTCCGCAGACAGGATCGCAGGTCATTCCCAAATGGTGTTCCAAGCCCATTTCGGCAGAATATTCTATCTGTGATGGGCTTCCACCGAAGAGTTGACAGCTTGCAGCGGATGCCATTGCACAGGCTACACCTACTTCTCCTTGGCATCCTACCTCAGCACCGCTGATAGATGCATTCTTCTTGACAATGCTTCCGAAGAGTCCCGCAGTGGCCAAGGCACGTGCAATACGCTCATTGCTGAAGTTGTGTGATTTGTATAAGTGATATAAAACCGCTGGAACAACTCCACAGGCCCCACAGGTTGGAGCTGTGACAATGGTGCCCCCGGAGGCATTTTCCTCACTAACAGCCAGCGCATATGAATAGACTAATCCGCGACTCTGCAGGGATGGCTTGTAACCACTGGCTTTTACATAGTAGGTTGCAGCCTTTCTTGGTAGGTGGAGTGGGCCGGGAAGAACTCCCTCATGAGCCAACCCTGCTTTTACCGACTGCTTCATAACCTCCCAAACGTTTAGTAGATAGTCCCAGATGTCATTGTCTTCATACTTCTTTACGTATTCCCAATAGCTGCATCCGTTGTTGTTACACCACCTCATGATGTCGTGAAGTGAATTGAGAGGATAAACTTCTTGGGTTGCAAAATAGTCACTAATTCCCTTACCTTCAGACAGGGCACCGCCCCCAATACTATATACAGTCCATTCGTCTAAGGGTTTCTCATCAATATCCAGAGCAATGAATTTCATGCCATTGGGGTGGAAGGGGAGGAATGTTTGTGGTTGCCATATGATTTCAACAGGTGCTATTGGGCGCATAACTTCTTCGATCGCGATATCTGTCATATGTCCTTTTCCTGTTGCAGCCAACGAGCCATAGAGGATTACTTGAAACGAAGAAGCATCTTGGTGGCGCTCTGTGAATATCTTTGCAGCTTTCTGTGGACCCATAGTGTGACTGCTCGAAGGGCCTTTACCTATTCGAAATATTTCTTTGATTGACTCCATATGCGAACTTTCTTAAAGCAAAAAGTCCCACAAATCTGTGATTTGCAGGACTCTATTGTAGTCGGTACGAGAATCGAACTCGTATGCCAAGATTGAGAATCTTGTATCCTAACCGTTAGATGAACCGACCAGTTAGCTTGCATTCTCTTAAAACTTTGCGTGCGGAAGGAGGGGGATTCGAACCCCCGGTACGAGAACTCGCACGGCAGTTTAGCAAACTGCTGGTTTCAGCCACTCACCCATCCTTCCATTGATGGATTGTATCCGATACGCCAAGCATTATTCTTAAATGCGGTGCAAAGGTATGAAAAGTTTCTTATACATCCAAAACTTTTTCGTGCTTTTTTTGAAATTATCTTTAATTTTGCTTGATGTTTGCCCCGCAAATAGGGCAGGGGATTTTATTAGTAATGTTTTTAAAGTAACAGGAACAAATGGAGGCAACCATATGTTCCTGTTTTATAAAGATGCAAGTCCTCTTTTGCTGTGTGTCGGAGTGAATGCTATTTATATGTATTTCTTTATTTCAAATGCTCAATAAACCAGTTGGAAATCTGGCGTAATAAGTGGGTACGCGTGTTGCCACCATAGATACCATGATTTCGGTTGGTATAGATGTTCTCTTTAAAATCCTTATCAGCCTGTATCAAAGCCTCTGTATATTCCATTGTATTCTGTGGCTGCACGTTGTCATCAGCCATGCCATGGCATATAAGCAGGGCACCATGAAGAGCATTCGCACGCTGGATGGGATTAGTGGCATAGCCACTTCCATTTTCTTTTGGTGTACGCATGTAGCGCTCTGTATAGATAGTGTCATAGTATCTCCAATTGGTTGGTGGTGCAACTGCCACACCTGCTTTGAACACAGGGCGTCCTTCGCTCATGCTCATCAAGGTGTTAAAACCACCGAAACTCCATCCCCAAATGCCTATACGCTCCTTATCAATGTAGCTTTGCTTGCCCAACCATAATGCTGTTTCAATCTGATCGCGAGACTCAAGTTCACCAATTTTCAGGTAAGTGCATTTCTCAAACGCTGCACCCCGACCGCCTGTACCTCGCCCATCAACACAGACTACGATGAAACCTTGCTGTGCAAGATAGTAGTCGAAAGCTCCACCGTTGCCCATAGAACCTGCATTCCATGCATCGATTACCTGTTGACTTCCTGGTCCACTGTATTGAAAAAGGATGACAGGATACTTTTTATTGGTATCAAAATCTTTAGGTTTAACCATCCAACCATCAAGCTTCACACCTTCAGAAGTAGTGAATGAGAAAGTTTCTCGACCATTAAAGCCGTATGTTTTTACTTTTTCTTTGAGTTCTTTATTATCTACAGGAGTTGAAAGCACCTTGCCTTTGCTGTCGCGAATAGTAAATACGTAGGGCGTATTATAGTTGCTCCATGTGTTAAGGAAATATTTGTAGTCTCCAGAGAAAATAGCCTTGTTCCAACCATTTGTATCCGTAAGCCGTTCTGTTTTACCGTTCTTGTGGCTGACGAATATCTGGCGGTCGTGTGGATTGATACCTGCCGCCTGATAATATACATCTCCAGTCGTCTCATCATAACCATAAATGCTCGTGATGTCATAGTTCCCGTCGCCGATTTTACGGATGAGACTACCATTCATATTATAGAGATAGAGGTGCATGTAACCGTCGCGGTCGCTTGGAAGCAGAATGCTGTTCTGCCCGATAGCGATGCCTTCCATGGCCTCTTCTTTCACATATTTATCTCCTTGTTCCTTGATAAGTAGTTGTGAAAGGGTAGTGCGAGGATTGACTGCATATAGATTAAGTACGTCTTGATGACGGTTCATAGTGAATACGATAATGCGGTTAGCATCGTTGGTTGACTTTATTCTGGGTATGTATCCGTCACCTTCAAGAGGCACTTGCAGGCGGTTAGTCTTGTGAGTCTGTATTTCATAGCTCCACACGGATACGATAGAGTTGTCTTCTCCAGCTTTAGGATATTTATAAGTATAGGTTCCCGGATAAACCTCATTCGCTTTCATGGTAGGGTGGCTGCCCATAAAGAGCTGCAAAGAATACTCTTTTACCTTTCTTTCATCATATTTTATCCAGCATAACATACGGCTGTCTGCAGTGAAACAGAGCGAACGATTGGTTGAAAACTCTTCCTCATAAACCCAATCGGGAACTCCATTGATGATTTCATTAAACTTGCCATCCTTTGTAATTTGGCTCTCTGCATTATCATAAAGCAGTTTTACGAGAAAGATATTATTATCTCTGACGAAAGCAATCTGATTGCCGTCGGGTGACCATGTCGGTATCTGTTGTGATCCACCTGTCGAGAGTTTTTCAAGTTTCCTGCTCTGAATGGTGTAAATATAATAGTCAGCCGTGAACGAACGGCGATAGATTTTGTGTGTATTTGTCTGTATAAGCATGCGCTTTCCATCGGGAGAAAGCGTGTATCCGTCGAGTTGTTTGATGCTTTCCCCATGTGTGTTGGCAATGTCAAAAAGCACACGTGTCTGATTACCTGTCTTAAAAGCATATTCAATAATCTGTCTGCCGTCGTTGCTTATGCTGGCATATCGGTCAGTACCTTTAATGGGATCAATACCTGTGATATATTTAGGGGTGAATGTTTTTCCCGTAACATCTTTCAGTGTAATCTTATTGTCAGCTGATACATTTGATGTGGCTAAAAGCATCATTACGCACATAACAAATAGTTTGTTCATATTGGTGAAAATTTAATGTTATGTTGACAAAGTTACGAAAAAGCCCTGAAAACCGTTTGCCGTTTGCCTGCTTTTTTCATAACTTTGCATGTGATGAATGCTTTTTACAATGATTTTTCTTCGTGGATTAGAGCGAAATTCCCGTTCAGAGTCCAGAAATTAAGTATTGATGCAGGCTTTTCCTGTCCCAATCGTGACGGGAAAATCGGTTTAGGTGGGTGCACGTATTGCGATAACCGAACTTTTAATCCAAACTATTGTGACCGTCATAAGTGCGTTTCCCAACAATTGGAAGAAGGCAAACGCTTCTTTTCCCATAAATATCCTGACATGAAATTCTTAGCCTATTTCCAAGCTTTTTCCAACACTTATGCCCCGCTGGAACAGTTGAATGCACGCTATGAAGAGGCGCTTCAGGTGGAAGATGTTGTAGGAATAGTCATAGGTACTCGGCCCGATTGCATCAATGATGAATTGCTCGACTATCTTGCTGCTTTGCAGAGACACACGTTTGTGCTGATCGAATATGGCATTGAAAGTGCTAATGATATTACGTTGAAGAGGATAAATCGTGGACATGATTTTGCTTGTTGCCGCTTAGCTGTTGAGAAAACACATGCACGTGGCATTTTGTGTGGTGCTCATGTTATTCTTGGACTGCCGGGGGAAGATGCTGATGAAAGCATCCGTCAGGCCGAGATAATATCTTCCTTGCCTCTTGATATCCTGAAAATACATCAGATGCAGATTATTCGTGGCACGCAGTTGGCTGCCGAATATCTCCGCAATCCTTTCCCTGTTTATTCTGTAGATGACTATATCAAGCTCGTTGCGACCTATATTTCGCATCTCCGTTCCTCGCTTGTGCTGGAACGTTTCGTCAGTCAGTCTCCTGCCCATCTGTTGATAGCACCGAAGTGGGGCCTGAAGAACTATGAATTCACTAACCTTCTTCATCGTTATATGAAAGAGCATAATATCCGACAAGGGGATGCACTTTAGTTAGAAAATCACTATTCTGTATTTGAGATAACGGCTGCTTTTGATTTTTGTTTTCCAACAAGCTTTTAACCTAATAAAATACAGAATTCTGCACAATACTGGGTGAGTTTGTCCGTTTTTCAAATAAAGCAAACAATCTCCTAACTATATTCCTCTTGTTTTGAGAATGGGTTTAGAGAAATGAATTAAAAACATTAATCATTACTGCTCAAGAATATCAAGTGGTAAATAGAATTTAATGAACCTTGTTATTATTATAGAATTAAAGAATAAAAAACTTAGATAAAGTAATCATGTTACACGATGACTATATTTTATTTAGGCTTTATGTGCCTTTAGTCTTGACAGTTCTTTTGGCAATCATGGCGTATGTGCATCGAAAACAATTGTTCAGATACATCTATTTCGGTAATATATTTTGCTTTGTAATAGCCGTTGTCTGCTATGTGCTTGTCATGAATCATCTTGCAGGACAGCCTTATTCAACTCCTTGGATGGCGGCAGTTCCGTTTCTTTGGCTATTTGGTATCTTCGGTGGTTACTTTCTTTTTCTTGTTTCTGCCTTTGCATTTTTAGTAGAAATGGCACAGCGGAAAATGCTGGCAAGAGTGTTACTTGGAATTGGAATTTTATTTTTTGTGCTGCTGTTAATCAAGGCTTTATTTATATTGTTTGGTGCTATTTGGGTGATGAGAGGAGTTTATTAGTTAGGTTTAGTCTGAAAGATTGCTGTATAAATTCAATATTGGAAGAATATAATGGGAATGGAATTATAGTTTTCCTCAATCTTTCTTATAACATTTTCTATAAATACAAAGAACATGAATTCTACACTTTTAAATATTATATTTTAAGGGTTTGAATGCTTGTTGAACAGAGTCGAAATAATCATTTTATCAATCTTTATGAATAATATGCCTCATACAGCTTTGTAATTTGACTTTAGTTACGCGGTAATCTGCGTCAGTTTACCACGTAAGATGACGCAGATTGCAGGGTGATTTGATGCATATTGCATTCCTCTTTGATATGAACTAAAGTTGTCAATCCTCTGAAGTCGGGATGTCACTTGTTGTAGGTAATACCTATTTATAATAGAAATTGAGGTATATCCTCTTATCTTATTTACACGAAGGGAGGGCATCATTATGATGTCCTCCCTTTTATTTTTATAAGTAAAGTAATGGATTTAGCACACTTTGTGTGAACCTTCGCTAATCACAACTGGATAGACTTCCGGCTCATGACCATACTTGGCTGCGAACTTAACTTTAGCATCGGCGATGAACTTGTCATAGAGATCATCTTTTACAAGATTGATAGTGCATCCTCCAAAGCCACCGCCCATGATGCGGCTTCCTGTCACACCATTCTCTCTTGCGATGTCATTGAGGAAGTCAAGTTCTTCACAAGAAACTTCATATTCTTTGCTTAGACCTGCGTGAGTTTCGAACATCTTCTGACCAACGGTTTCGTAATCGCCTTTCTCAAGTGCATCGCAGACAGCAAGTACGCGGTCTTTCTCACCGAGAACGAAATGTGCACGCTTGTAATCTTCTTCGCCGACTTCGGCTCTAACCTCTTCCAATTGCTCCCATGTACAGTCACGAAGTGTTTCAAATTTAGCCTCCGGATGCTTGGCAGCAATGTGTTTTACCACATTCTCACAGCTGTTGCGACGATCGTTATAGGGGCTTCCTGCAAGTTCATGCTTTACCTTTGAATTTACGAGAACAAGTCGATATCCTTGCGGATTGAATGGGAAATATTCGAATTCACGGCTGCGGCAGTCCAAACGCATCAGCTTACCTTTCTGGCCGAAGACGCTTGCAAACTGGTCCATGATACCGCAGTTTACACCGATATATTTGTGTTCGGTAGCTTGTCCGGCAAGTACCATATCCCATTTTGAAACTTTGTTGTCGCCAAAAAGATCGTTCAGAGCGAAAGCAAAACAACTTTCAAGTGCTGCACTTGAAGACATACCTGCCCCCAGCGGAACGTCACCATAGAAAGCTGCATTAAAGCCTTTGACATCAACACCAAGGCTCTTCATCTCCTGTACAACACCATAAATATAGCGTGCCCAGCTTGCACGAGGTCCTTGTGGGTCGTTGACTTTGAATTCAACACGATCTTTGAGGTCAATAGAATAGAGCATGACGGTTTCGGTTCCATTAGGGCGAATTTCTGCCATGATACCTTTATCTACAGCTCCGGGAAATACAAAACCACCATTGTAGTCGGTGTGCTCACCAATAAGATTTATTCTTCCTGGAGACATATAGATGTTTCCTGTCTTGCCATCAAAATGCTTGATGAAGCGACTTCTTACTTTTTCAATATCCATAATTTAATAGATTTTAGATTGCTTTTGAGGGGTAAAAGTATAAAGCCCTCATCTTGACTTTACAATATGAGAGCTTTGATTAGATATTAGTCTACGGGGATATCCTTGTTGACATTCTTGCTTCCAATCACAGCATAGAAGCACATGAAAGCTAATGCAATGAGAGGAACAATGTAAGAGAACATATATGATGAATAATCAGCAATGAAGTTCTGTAGCAATGGTAGTAGACCTCCGCCAACAACCATCATCATAAAGATGCCGGATGCAGCTGCTGAATATTTCCCAAGGCCTTCTGTTGCAAGATTGAAAATGCAACTCCACATGATAGATGTGCATAAACCGCAAAGCACTAACAATAGGGCTGCAATAGGAACAATAACCATCTTGAATGATGTACCGGTGAATACTGGCATAGAAACTGTTGTCGATTTACCGAGAATCATGGCCAAAATGATGAGTATCATTCCTGCAACGGTTGTGATTATCATCATCGAACGGCTTGAAACCCTACCGCCAATGAAGCTGCCGATGAAGCGGCCAACCAGCATAAGGAACCAATAGGTCCCGGCAACAAAACCTCCGATAGCGGCAGCATTCTCTAATAATCCAGCACCCTTAGCTGATGTATCACTGATGTAAAAGTTTAATGTTCCAGGAATACCAACCTCAACACCGACATAAACAAAGATGGCGATGGTGCCAAGTACGAAGTGACGGAAGGCCCATGGGCTATGTTCAAAGACGGTCTTGCTTGTTGTCTTGCCCATTTCCGGGTCAGCAATTGGAATAAACATAAGCACAATAAAGGCTGTTGCAAATACGCCTAAAGCAATGAAGAGGACTAAATTAACATTGGCCATCTTCGTCGTAGCTGTAACTGTTCCAATAAGGGCACCGACCAACATAGGGGTCAAGGTTCCAGATAAAGAGTTGAGCGTGCCTCCAATGAGGTTCAGCTGATTACCACGATTACCGCCACCACCAAGCAGGTTCAGCATGGGATTAACCACCGTGTTGAGAATACATACAGCAAAACCGCTGATGAATGCACCGAACAGATAGACGGCAAAGCCACTGATATCAGCACCAAATTTGCCCGAAATAAACTGAATAAGTACGCCTACAAAGCCTGTTGCAATACCAGTCAAAGCTGTATTCTTGTAGCCAATCTTGGTGAGTAACTTGCCAGCAGGAATACCCATGAAGAGGTAAGCGAGGAAATTCATCGCATTACCCAGCATACCTATCATGTTCTCACTACCTGTTCCGTCGAACACGTTTTTCCAGATTACACCAATAGGAGCTGCAAGGTTTGTAACGAAAGAAATCATTGCAAAGAGAAACATCATTGTAATAATGGCAATGATGTTTCCTTGTTGTTTAGTGTTTTTTTCCATTGATTTATGTGAATTATTTGTCTACTCCGAATTTGTAGATAGTTTTTTGCTTATATTGTTCCCCTGGATTTAGCACAACAGATGGGAAATAGGGACGGTTTGGACTGTCAGGGAAGTGCTGAGCTTCAAAGCAAACAGCAGATCGGCGGGGATAAGTTGCTCCATGCGTGCCTTTCATACCATCTTCAAAGTTACCAGTATAGAGTTGAACACCAGGTTCTGTAGTGTACATTTCCATTGTACGGCCACTGTTGGGTTCTGTGACTTTAACGGCGAAACTCAGTTCTCCTTCTTCCTTTTTGTTAAGTACGTAGCAATGATCATAGCCAGAACCATTCTTCAGTTGCTCATTGTCGTCGTCATTGATTCGTTTGCCAATTGCTACAGGTTTACGGAAGTCAAATGGAGTGCCCTCAACTTTGAGGATTTCACCTGTAGGTATACTGGTTGAGTCTATTGGTAAGTAGAAGTCTGCATTAATTTCACATTCAAGATTGTCAACCGTTGGAGTGGGGGTGGCTATACCTGTTAATGAGAAGAAAGCGTGGTGAGTTAAGTTGATAATCGTTTTTTTATTGGTGCACGCTAAATAATCTATAATGAATTCATTATCATCATTAAATGTATAGATAACTGTAGTCTTAAGTTCTCCGGAGAAACCTTCTTCACCATAAGATGAAACGTAATGGAGCACAAGTGACTGATTATTCATCAGCTCTGCATCCCAAACCTTGACATTAAAGCCTTTCTTTCCACCGTGCAAAGAGTTTGGACCATTGTTAATAGGCAAGTAATATTCCTTGCCATGAAGTTGAAATCTCCCGTTAGCAATGCGGTTACCGTATCGTCCTATCAGTCGACTTAGATACGGTTCTGGGGAGTTGATAACATCATTGATATTATCATGACCTTGGATAACATTGGCATAGTTTCCCTTTCTGTCTGGAACCATGATGGCTACTACTGCACCGCCGTAATTAGTGATAGCAACTTCGTTTCCCAAGGCGTTGCGAAGGATAAATAAATCGGTTTTCTTTCCGTTCACTGTGGTCTGAAAATCCTCACGTTTCAGGCCACAAATGTTTTCATTTGGAACTGTGTTCATAATATCTTTAAGTTTTTAGTTACTGATATATTTATTGCAAAGTAAATAAAAAATAACGAGTTTCCCAAATGAAAAAGTAAAAAACTTATTCCTTTTTTGATTATTTTTCAACAGAGGAAAGCAAATCTGCAACAATATAACTTGAACCACCTATAAATATGAAGTCTGCATCGTCAGCCTCTGCAAGTGCATGACTATAGGCTTCCTTTACACTCTTGTATATATGGCCACTCAAACCATACAGCAAGGCTTTGTCTGAAACTTTGTCTGCAGGTACTGCTCGCTTAGTGGTTGCTTGTGTCCAATAATAAATAGCCTGTTTAGGGAGCATACCCATCACAGTGTCAATATCTTTGTCGTCAACCATACCGAACACAATTCTAAGTTGTTTGCAAGGTTGTGCCTTTATCTGTGGAACCAAATATTGCCATCCGCCAACATTATGCCCTGTATCGCATATTGCTTTTGGCAAGCGATTTACTTCCATCCACCGACCTGTTAAATGTGTCAATGCTGTAACATGGGCTAAGGCACAGATTTCATCGCTTAAATCAATGCCTTGCGCTTTTAACACATTGACCGCATTCAGCAGAGTATTCATGTTCTTAACTTGGTAGTCACCTGCAAGTTCGGCATGAAAAGAACCAAAGTGTGTTGTTTTGTATGTTCGTCCGCCTGTTTTATCCGCTTCACTATAGATGATTTCTTGATTATCTTGTGCAAAACATATCGGACAGCTCTTTTCTTTTGCTTTGCTTTCGAATATAGGTCGTGTTTCTTTGGTGTACTCTCCGATAATTACGGGAATACCTTTCTTGATAATACCAGCCTTTTCATATGCGATTTGAGGCAGTGTATTGCCGAGAAACTGTGTATGATCAAAACTAATATTCGTAATGATTGATAAGATGGGAGTTATGATATTAGTAGAGTCAAGCCGTCCTCCTAATCCCACTTCGATAACAGCAATATCAACCTTTTGCTCAGCAAAATATTTGAAAGCTAATGCAGTTGTAAGTTCAAAGAAGCTTGGATGGAGTGGTTCAAAAAAGTTTCGTTCTTTTTCTACAAAATCAATAACAGCCTTTTCGCTGATACATTGGCCATTAACTCTTATTCGTTCTCGGAAATCTATAATATGAGGAGAGGTGTAAAGTCCCACTTTATAGCCTTTCTTTTGCAGCATTGCAGCCAGTGAATGTGAACAAGATCCTTTACCGTTTGTGCCTGCTACGTGGATAGTCTTGTATAAACGATGAGGAAATCCAAAGTGCTCGTCCAAAACTTGTATGTTATGTAGTCCCTCTTTATATGCAGAAGCACCCACATGTTCGAAAACAGGGGTGCTATTGAAAAGGTATTCTGTGGTCTCTTTATAATTCATCATTTCAATTGAAATAGTTCTTAAATTTCTGGAAGATAGTCTGTTTGGTTGTTATATCCCCTTTGAAATTATCACTATTCTTGAATTTTTCAATGGCTATTTTCTCGTCTTTATCAAGTGTTTTAGGGATGTAAACACTGATGTTAACAACCAAATCGCCCATTCCGCTACCATATCCTTGTACGGCAGGAAGTCCCTTACCACGTAGACGTAGCGTTTTTCCAGGCTGTGTTCCTGCGTCAATTTTAATCTTGACTTGGGTACCTTGGATAGTAGGGATCTCTACTTCACCACCAAGAGCAGCAGTCGGGAAGTCGAGTAGGAGGTTGTAAATCACGTCCTGTCCATCTCTAACAAAGGTGTTATTAGGCTCTTCTTCAATCAGAACTTGAATATTGCCTGTGACGCCATTACGCATACCTGCATTACCCTTTCCGGGAACATTGACAACCATTCCCTGTGCAACGCCTGCCGGAATCTGGATCTCAACGACTTCTTCACCCTTGACAACTCCAGTACCACCACATTCCTTACACTTATTTTTGATGATAGTTCCTTCGCCATGACATTCGGGACACTCTGTTTGTGTCTGCATCATGCCAAGCATAGTGCGTACGGTTTTCATGACAACACCACGTCCACCACATTTAGGACAAGTCTCACTACTGCTTCCTGCCTCTGCACCACTGCCATGACAATGTTTACATTCTACATCTTTTCGTACCTTGAATTTCTTAGTTACACCTGTAGCAATCTCCTTTAAAGTGAGACTAACTTTCAGTCGAAGGTCTGCACCACGATATTGGGGCTGTCGTGAGCCACCCCCATTGCCAAAACCTCCAAATCCACCGAAGCCTCCACTATGACCTCCGAAGATATCTCCGAACATAGAGAATATATCATCCATGTCCATACCTCCACTGAAACCTCCACCAAATCCGCCTGCGCCTTGAGGTCCATTGAACCCAAACTGGTCATATTGTTGACGTTTCTGTGGATCTCGGAGCACATCGTAAGCTTCAGCAGCTTCTTTGAATTTCTCTTCAGCTTCTTTGTTCCCAGGGTTTCTGTCAGGATGAAATTTGATGGCTATCTTGCGATAAGCCATTTTTATTTCATTGTCAGTGGCAGTTTTCTCAACACCAAGTACCTCGTAGTAATCTCTCTTCTCAGCCATAATCTGTTCTGCCTTATTATTGTCCTACAGCTACTTTTGCGTGTCTGATTACTTGATCGTTCATTGTATAGCCTGTTTGAACGCAATCAATTACTTTCCCTTTCTTGTTGTCACCCATACCTGGAACCATGGCTATAGCCTCATGAAAGTCGGTATTGAAGTCTGCTTCGTCAGTCTCAATCTTCTTTACTCCCATGCTTTCAAGGGTCTTTACAAATTTATTGAAAATCATCTGCATACCTTTTTTAATGGCAACAGCATCTTCACTCTTGTCACTCAGTGCACGCTCGAAGTCGTCAAGTATGGGTAGAATGCTTGTAACAGTTTTTCTTCCGCCATTCAGAAGAAGTTCTGCTTTCTCTTTATTGGTACGCTTTCTGAAGTTGTCAAACTCCGCAATTGTACGTAACAGTTGCTCTTTAAGTTTGCTGTTTTCTTCTTTCAGAGCTTCCATTGGATCCTTTTCCTCCTTGCCTGCACCTTCCTCTTCAGGTTCTTTCTCTGTCTCATTGACAGTTTCCTCTTCAGTATGAGCATGTTCTGATGCTGTGTTCTCTGATTCTTCAGCTGACATGTTTACGTCTTGTTTTATGTCTTCTTCTTTTTTCATCATATCTAATTTTCTGTGAGTTATTGCAAAAAGCATGCCAAAACAATGCCTGAAAGCAGCAGACATATATCGCGATTGATAAATGCTTTACAGCTTTCAGGCATGATATGGTTTAGCAATACATCTTTGCTTTCTGTTCCTTGATGGTCTCATCGTGAATGTATTCATCGTAAGGCATCAATTTGTCAATCGCTCCATTAGGTGTCAATTCAATAATCCTGTCGGCCACAGTTTCAATGAATTCGTGGTCATGACTTGAGAAAAGAATGTTGCCTTTGAAGAGTGTCAAGTTGTTATTGAAGGCTTGAATACTTTCCAAGTCAAGGTGGTTGGTGGGAGTATCGAGGATTAGGCAATTGGCATTCTGCAGTTGCATGCGGGCAATCATACAACGCATCTTCTCGCCTCCCGAAAGTACATTGACCTTTTTCAGTACTTCTTCGCCACTGAACAGCATTCTGCCTAAGTAGCCTTTCATCATGACCTCATTACCTACACCATATTGCCCTAACCAATCCACCAAGTTCAAGTCGCTGTTGAAGAACTCTGTGTTGTCAAGTGGGAGATAAGCCGTTGTAATGGTTACTCCCCATTTATAAGTTCCGGCATCAGCCTCACGATTACCATTGATGATTTCGAAAAGTGCTGTCATGGCTTTAGGGTTGTGGCTCAGAAAAACAACTTTCTGCCCTTTTTCAATATTGAAATTGATATTATCAAAAAGCACAGTGCCATCAGTATCAACAGCTTTCAATCCCTCAACTTCAAGAATTTGGTTGCCGGGTTCACGTTCCATCTGGAAAATGATGCCTGGATATTTACGGCTTGATGGCTTGATTTCTTCAATATTCAGCTTTTCAAGCATCTTCTTTCTTGATGTCGTCTGCTTGCTCTTGGCAACGTTGGCAGAGAAACGACGGATAAATTCTTCCAACTGTTTCTTTTTCTCTTCAGCTTTCAGTTTCTGGTTCTGTGCCTGACGAAGTGCCAGCTGTGAACTCTCATACCAGAATGAATAGTTACCGGAAAAAACGGTAACTTTACCATAATCAATATCAATCGTCTGTGTAGAAACCGCATCAAGGAAGTGTCGGTCGTGGCTCACAACGAGTACAGTCTGGCTTTCATCAATTTCTCCTAAATAGTCTTCAAGCCATTCAACGGTGTCCAGATCAAGGTCATTGGTAGGCTCATCAAGCAGAAGATTATCCGGTTTACCAAACAAGGCCTTTGCCAACATCACGCGAACTTTCTCAGTATTGCTCAGTTCGCCTACCATTTTCTGGTGTAATTCTTCCTTAACTCCTAAGTTCTGCAACAGTTGGGCAGCCTCACTTTCTGCTTCCCAACCATTCATTTCAGCAAATTTCTCTTCCAATTCTGCTGCGCGATTACCGTCTTCTTCGGTCATTTCTGCCTTTGAATAGAGGCGTTCTCGCTCTTTCATGTTCTCCCAAAGAGGCTGATGTCCCATAAGTACCGTGTCCATAACACGATACTCATCGTATTTGAAGTGATCTTGCTCCAAAACAGAAAGGCGTTCGCCCGGCCCGAGCTCTACACTTCCATGGTTGGGTTCCAAGTCGCCACTTATGGCACGCAGCAGGGTTGACTTACCTGCGCCATTGGCTCCAATGACCCCATAGATGTTGCCACGTGTAAACTTGATATTTACGTCTTTGTAAAGTACTCTCTTTCCAAATTGGATAGCAAGATTGGTTAATGTTATCATTTTGTCTTTTACCTTATAAATGAAATCTGGTGCAAAGGTAATCAAAAAACTTTGTATTTACGATGTACAGCCTGCTAATTTCGCAATTATATCGTATAATATGGCTTTATAATGTGGTTTCAGTAGCTTTATAAGTGCCTTTGATTGGTTACATAAGAAGAAGCTGGGCATCTTTATACTTCAATGAGAAAGTTAGGGCTCTGCGTAGAAATATATTTTCATAACCACTGTATAAAAGAGATGTTTTAACATCAGATACCTTCTTGAATTTGTAAAGATATCACCATGTTTTTAACACTTAAAATCTTCACTAAACAGAAAAGAAGAATAGGAAAAGTGAGTGTTATTTTTCGATTCCAATGCTCTCTGTTTGCAATTCCATTCGTTTTGCATTGTAATTTGATGCAGATTACATGGCTATTTGAGTCAAAACATGGGACAAACAGGTGCAAGTTGTGGCGTAATTTGAGGCAAATCGCATGGTTTTTCAGCGTGATTTCATTCTGTAATTTGCTTTATATTTCGTAATGTGTTGACTGTAAGTATGTTATGATTTATTAAAAAATAGCTCTTTTCGAGCGTGTAGGAGAGACTCGTTTCAAATAGACGAGATATGTGAGGGCAATCGTAAATATATTTGAATAGAATTAACACATAATTGGTTTACAGGAATTATGCGGGCGAAGTTGATATGTTTGGCACAGACGATAAATGGAAATGTAGTGCGTATGACTGCATATAGGAAAACGAATTAAAGCCAATCTGCAAGAGAAGCTGATTGACTTTAATCCATGAAAGCAATGTTCAGGGCTTGGCTTTTATGTGTCCATGAGGAATTGCTTGAATGTTTCGAATTGCTTATCCATAGGAATGCTTTGCTTTATTCCTTTCATGAAGGCTGCCAAACGCTCTGGAACAGCAATCTCTGTCGACAAGATTTCATCTACTTTATCCTTGAATTTTGCAGGATGTGCCGTTTCAAGAAAGAGGCCGGTTTCGCTTGGTTGCAACTGTTCTTTCAGTGCCTTATAGCCGCAGGCACCATGAGGATCGAGAATATAATCTGTTGACGCATAGCATTCTTGCATGGTTTTGCGTATCATGTCGTCAGTGTAAGTCGCTCCGCTGATGAGTTCAGTAATAGCCTGATGACTGCCATTGAACAGCGTATAGATGCGGGCGAAGTTTGAAGGATTGCCTACATCCATGGCATTAGCCAAGGTCTGTTTGCTGGGTTGAGGCATATATTCACCGGTTCTTAAATAATGGAAGAAGACATCATTGGCATTGTTTGCAGCAATAAACCTATTGACGGGAAGCCCCATTTTATAGGCGAAGAGTCCGGCACAGAGGTTCCCGAAATTTCCACTTGGAACTGATACTACCAGTTTGTCGGCCTTACCTAACCGTTTAAGTTGGGCATATGCATAGAAGTAATAGAATGCCTGTGGAAGAAAACGAGCCACATTGATGCTGTTGGCAGAGGTGAGTTTCATGTGATGATTGAGTGTTTCATCCATGAAAGCCTGCTTGATCATAGCCTGACAATCATCAAATACGCCATCTACTTCCAGTGCAGTGATGTTTTGACCTAAGGTGGTAAACTGGCTTTCCTGTATATGACTCACCTTGTCTTTAGGGTAGAGTACATAGACATGGATACCGTTGACACCAAGAAAACCGTTGGCAACGGCCGAGCCGGTGTCGCCACTTGTTGCCACGAGAACGTTGATTTGTTGTTGCCCTTCACGTCGAATGAAATGCTGAAGTAAGCGGGCCATGAAGCGAGCTCCAATGTCTTTAAAAGCCAATGTGGGGCCATGGAAGAGTTCAAGCGAATAGATATTATCTTCTATGTGAATGGCGGGAACATCAAAAGGCAACGTTTCATAGACGATGTTTCGCAAAGCCTCAATCTCAATGTCGCCACCAAAGAAGGCCTTGGATACTTCGAAAGCTATCTCCTGAAAACTTAGTTTCTCAATTTGGTTGAAGAAAGTTGCCGGCAGTTTTTGGATATGTTCAGGCATGTATAGCCCACGGTCGGGAGCTAATCCCTTGATGACAGCCTCTTCAAGCGTGGCTGTAGGTGCCTTTTTGTTAGTGCTGTAATATTCCATTGTTCATTTGATTTTCATGAAAGTTTCCATAAACTGTTGTAGTGAGAGCAGTCCATATTCTCCACGAGTGCAGCTCTTTTCGTCGTAGGTTGTTACCTTGTCGGGTTGTATATCTCTATGCCAGATAGCAAAAGGAACGGGTTCTTTGACGTGAGTGCGTATCTCTACAGGCGTTGGGTGATCGGGAAGTAGGGCGATACATACAGGTTCTTCCCACTCACTAACAGCTTCATAGACGGGTTTAACGATGCGAGCGTCAAGATAGCGGATAGTCTGGAGTTTCAAATCAAGGTCTCCGTCATGCCCAGCTTCATCACTTGCTTCTATATGTAGAAACACGAAATCTTGTTTCTTCAGCGCCTCAATAGCTGCTGATGCCTTTCCTTCATAGTTGGTATTAGCCAGTCCGGTTGCACCGGGAACCTTGATAATATCAAGTCCGGCATAGTGACCGATACCGCGAATGAGGTCGACTGCCGAAATGACACTTCCGCTTTTGATCTCCGGATAGCGTTGCATCAGCGTCGACATAGACGGGCGATAACCTCCGCTCCAAGGCCAGATGCTGTTGGCTTTCTCTGTGCGTTGCCGGTTAAAAGGGTGGTTTGCAAGCAGTGATTGGCTCTTGATGATGAGATCATTAAGCAGATCGGCCGTAGCCTGTGGAGTCATTCTGTCGCTATTGTATTCGGTATATCCTTCTTCAGGTTTAACGAGAAGCGGTTTCCATTCCTCGTTAGGATGATCGTGTGGTGGGGCACAAGTGATGTGTTTATTGCCATTCTTGATGACAAGTAAATGGCGATATTGAATGCCGGTGATGAACTTCACTTGGTCATTACCAAGCTCCTTGTCTAAGAACTTAATGAGAAGATTGCCTTCTTCTGTAGTCAGATGCCCTCCGTGATGGTTCTTGATACGTCCGTTTGCCAGTTCGATGATGTTGCATCGTATTGCCATATCATTGGGTTGCATCTCATATCCAATGGAGGCAGCTTCTAATGGGCCGCGTCCTTCATAGACCTTATTGAGGTCGTAACCCAGGATTGCAGTGTTTGCAACTTCAGAACCGGGGAGAAATCCATCAGGTATAGTGTTGAGCATTCCTGTCTTTCCTTGCTTGGCCAGAAAGTTCATGTATGGTGTATCTGCGTATTGGAGAGGTGTCTTTCCTCCCAATTGGTCAATGGCATGGTCGGCCATGCCATCCCCTAAGATGATGATATGTTTCATACGGAATTAAATGTTTGCAATAGACATGATGTTGGCAAATACACCGGCTGCAGTTACGCTTGCACCGGCTCCATAGCCTTGTATTAACATTGGATACTCCTTGTAGCGCTCGGTGGTAAGCAATACAATGTTGTTGCTTCCTTCGAGATTATAGAACGGATGATTGCGATCAATGGCCTTAAGTTCTACGCTTGTGTGGTTTCCATCAAGTGTTGCTACAAAACGCCAACGCTTATCTTCTTTCTCCAAGGCCTTTCGTTTATCTTCAAAATCAGTGTCCAAGTCGGGCAAACGCTTCCAGAATTCTTCAACACTTCCCTCAAAATATTTCTGCGGAACGAATAGATGCTTCTCTACATCAGCTTGTTCTACTCGATATCCAGCCTCGCGTGCCAAGATAACGAGCTTGCGGACAACATCTGTTCCACTAAGATCTATGCGCGGATCCGGCTCGCTATAGCCCTGCTCTTTGGCTCTTCTGACAGTTTCAGAGAAAGGAACTGTGGCACTGATTTCATTAAAGATAAAGTTAAGTGTACCGCTTAACACCGCTTCAATTTTCAGTATTTTATCCCCCGAATTGCGTAGGTCGTTGATGGTTCCAATAATTGGAAGACCAGCTCCGACATTGGTTTCAAATCTGAATTTGACACCACGACGGAGGGCAGTTTTCTTGAGTTGTGCATATTTGTCATACTCTCCGCTGGCTGCAAGTTTATTAGCTGCAATGACACTAATATTATGTTCGAGGAAATTTTGATAGAGTGAAGCTATTTCCTTGCTTGCTGTACAATCAACAAAGACACTGTTGAAAATGTTCATCTCCACAATGTGATCGCGTAACTTCTCTGGAGAACTCGGCTCAGAACTTTTCAAGGTCTCGCGGTAGTTGGACAGATTAAGTCCGTCTCGGTTGAAAATTGCATTCTTAGAACTTGCTATTCCCACGACATTCAGCTTCAACTGATTGCGTTCCTTAAGTTCATTATATTGTTTACGGATTTGTTCTATCAGTTTACTTCCTACAGTTCCAATTCCACAGATGAATAGATTGAGCACTTTATATTCAGAGAGGAAGAAAGAATCGTGAAGCACATTAAGAGACTTCCGAAGATATTCACTCTTGACAACAAAGGAAATATTAGTCTCACTGGCACCCTGGGCACAGGCGATAACGCTTATACCGCTTCGGCCTAATGTGCCGAAAAGCTTTCCTGATATACCCGCGGCATGCTTCATGTTGTCACCAACAATGGCGACTGTTGCCAATCCTTTCTTGGCATGCATAGGAAACATGGCACCGTCTTCTATCTCTGCAGAAAACTCTTTATTCAGCACTTTGACAGCTTCATCGGCATCTTCTTCCTTGACACCGATACTTGTAGAATTCTCTGAAGAGGCTTGAGAAACCATGAATACACTGATACCTTCATCGGCAAGTGCCGTGAAAATGCGTCGGTTTACTCCGATAACTCCAACCATAGACAAGCCTGTAACCGTGATGAGTGCTGTGCCGTTTATGGAGCTGATACCCTTGATGAGTTTGTTGTCATCATCAATTTTATTTTTAATGGTAGTGCCGGGATAATTCGGGTTAAAGGTATTCTTAACCTTGATAGGTATGTTTTTTACACATACTGGATAGATAGTCGGAGGATAAATGACCTTTGCACCGAAGTTACAAAGCTCCATGGCTTCAATGTAACTCAGCTCATTGATGGTATAAGCAGACTTGATAACACGGGGATCTGCTGTCATAAAACCGTCTACATCAGTCCATATTTCCAATGCACTTGCATTGAGGGCTGCCGCAAGAATCGCTGCTGTGTAATCGCTCCCGCCACGCCCGAGGTTCGTTGTCTCGTCGGTATCTCGGTCTCGACTGATGAAACCGGGCACAAGTGATATGTGCGGAAGATCGCTGAAAGTATCTCGTACAAGCTTATTGGTCAGTTCACTGTCAAGTGTATTCTTGTTGTTTTTCCGTTCTGTTTTGATGAAATCACGGCTTTCATACCATTTTGCTCCTCTGATTAGCGTAGCAACAATGACACTTGAAAGTTGTTCTCCATAGCTCACAATAGCATTCTCGGTCTTTTCACTGAGGTCATGAATGAGGTAAACGCCAAAGTAAATGCTCTTCAATTGTTCAAAAAGAGCATCTACTTTATTAAATAAAATAACACGTTTCTTGGTATCGGTAATGATGGTGTCTATCATCTTGTGATGACGATCGACCATGATGTTGAATTCTTCTTTCCATTTTCCATCATGCCTAAGGGCTAATTGTGCGGTGGTAATGAGTTTGTCGGTAATACCTCCAAGGGCACTGACAACAACGATAATGTCTTCGCTCTTTGCCTCGTTCTCTACGATTTTCTTTAAGCTGAGAATGCTTTTTACGGAACCAACAGATGTCCCGCCAAATTTCAATACTTTCATTTTATAACAGTTTTGGGTTTGTGCAACCACTCAACAATAGTGGCTTTCTTGCTATAGATGTGTTAAACGGATAGCTTTCTTACATATTTCGTTCTCTTTTACCGACCATACAAAAGTGGGAAATGTTAACAAAATGCAGTGTAAAACTTACAGTTTAATCAAATCTAAGCGCAAAAATACAAAGATTTATTATTGTGACCAACAAAATGAATGATATTTTTCTATTTGTCATCAAATTTGGGTAACTTTGCAAATATGACACAAGAATATCAAATTCGTGTATTGCCCCAGGTGGCCTACACAGAAGAGAATATCAAGCAATATATAGCTGAGGAGAAAGGTCTTGACGTTCGCACACTCTATCAAGTGCGGGTGTTGAAGCGTAGTATAGATGCGCGTCAACGACAAATTTTTGTCAACTTGAAAGTGCGTGCATACATCAATGAGTTTCCACAAGAAGAGGAATTCGTACGTACGGACTACCCAAATGTGGAAAGAGGCAAGCCTGTTATTGTCGTTGGTGAGGGGCCAGGCGGACTCTTTGCTGCACTTCGTTTGATAGAAAAAGGTCTGCGTCCGATAGTTTTGGAGCGTGGCAAGAACGTACGTGAGCGCAAGAAAGATTTGGCTCTGATTACGAAAACGCAGAAAATTGACGCGCTAAGCAATTATAGTTTTGGCGAAGGAGGTGCAGGTGCTTATAGTGATGGTAAACTTTATACACGGAGTAAGAAGCGTGGCAGCGTGGAAAAGATTCTTAATGTGTTTTGTCAGCATGGGGCTTCTGCGTCGATATTGGCTGATGCCCACCCGCATATTGGCACAGATAAACTGCCCCGTGTGATAGAGAATATGCGCAATACTATTCTCAAGAGTGGTGGTGAGGTTCATTTCTTGACAAAGATGACCCGATTACTCATGGCTGAAAACAGGGTGGTGGGTGTTGAGGCTGTTGATTTACAGAACCAATGTCAGTTGGAGTTTCGCGGTCCTGTTATCCTTGCCACAGGCCATAGTGCACGTGATGTTTATCGCTATCTTAATGAGGCAAAGGTTGAGATAGAAGCTAAGGGAATAGCTGTCGGTGTACGTTTGGAACATCCGAGTGAATTGATAGATCAGATACAATACCATAATAAGAATGGTCGGGGAAAGTATCTTCCTGCTGCGGAATATTCCTTTGTGACTCAAGTTGATGGTCGTGGGGTGTATAGTTTTTGCATGTGTCCGGGTGGATTTGTCATTCCTGCAGCTACAGATAAAGAGCAGATTGTTGTCAATGGCATGAGTCCGAGCAATCGTGGAACGGCATGGAGTAACAGTGGCATGGTTGTAGAGATGCATCCGGAGGATTGCATGAAGATCGTTGGTGAAGATAAAGAGGATGCTTTGAGCGTGATGCGTTTTCAAGAACAATTGGAGAAAACGTGTTGGCAGCAGGGGAATATGAAGCAGACTGCGCCTGCACAACGAATGGCAGACTTTGTCAGTGGCCGTCTGAGTTACGACCTTCCCAAGAGTTCATACGCCCCCGGGCTTATCAGCAGTCCGCTTCATTTCTGGCTCCCTTCCTTTGTAAGCAAGCGATTGCAGGCGGCATTCAAAGTTTTTGGAAAGAATGCCCACGGTTTTCTGACGAACGAGGCGGTGATGATTGCAGCCGAAACAAGAACGTCAAGCCCCGTAAGGATAATCCGCGACAGAGCCACATTGCAGCACGTGCGCTTGCAGGGGCTGTTTCCTTGCGGTGAGGGTGCGGGCTATGCAGGCGGTATTGTGTCGGCGGGAATTGATGGTGAACGCTGTGCGGAAATGGCTGCGTTGTATGTGGAGAGCCTTTAATGTGTTGCTTTCCACCAGGCGGTTTGCTTTTTGTTGTCAAAAACGGTTGCGTTTCGTGTAGGGTCGCTGATCGTAATACCACAGAACTTATCCACCTTAAATGTGTTATCGTGATGTTCCGAATCTCCCTGCCGATAGCTGTTCGTGTACATGGTATATATATAAGGTGTAGATGCTTTATAGGGAACCAAGTCCTGTAAAGCCTGATCAAAGTTTGCACGAAGTGGCGACAGAACGCCGAGTTCGTCGATATAAGAACTTAGGTCGAAGAAGACGTGATTGTCGTATCCGTCAAGAAACTGCACGTTGTTTAGATTACCCGTGTTGAATGTATAAGTCTGATTAATGGCTTTCATGACAGTAGCCATGTCTTCAATATATTTTCCACAGCGTATGGCAGAGAGTGAACCATAGGGGAGGGGGGGGCTCGAATAATGCTGATAGAAGCCGTCAATCCATTTCCCGTAGTCGGGTTGCCCTATGATGTGGCCAAAAACCTTACTGTATGGGATGCCGTCTGCCAGCACTTCGCTTGTTGAGCCTACAAGATAATCGGTGACATCTTTCAAGGCATAAGCGGTCTCTACGTTGGCCATGTAGCAGTCGTCAAAACATATAAATCCCACCTTCTTCATCCCAGATTGTGCAATGGCATCCCGAAGGTCGCTGATATTGTATTGTGTAGCCTGCTCTGTACCGCCGAAAGCGCGGCTTGATGCACGCGGCATGGTATTGTCACTGCCTCGTGGAGTCCAACCGCTTCCATGACAACCAATCAGCAGACTGTACTTTCCTGTAGTGCTGTATGAAGTGACAAGGTTCAGGAGGCTTTCCAGGTTGGCTTCAGATACTGACACAAAACCGGCATTTGTTCTGAGAGTATCGAATTCGCAGCGTTGCTGTGTTATGTTATATTTCATGCGGAACATCACACTCTGGCTCTGATTGTTGGCTTTGAAAACGATGATGTCAGTACCTTTGATGCCCTTTGAAGTATCAATATATGCCTTCATGCCTGCAATATTTTTATCAAAGTAATAATTCAAATTGCCTGCTGAAGAAATTGTTGACCCCGTCCATGGCATATAGACGAACAGCGTTTGCGTGGTCGTTTCATAGGAATCATAAATCGGAATGTCATCATGGCATGAGGATAATGCCAATATCATAATGATTAATCCTGAACAATATTTCCTCATCATAAGCTTGCGTGTTCTTGTTTAGTGTTGCGTGTTGATAAAGCCGACCTCACTTTGTCATAGCTTGTAAGCTATATACAAAGTGAGGTTATGCCTTCTTTTATTTTTTCTTCAACTCTTCAATTGTCTGCTTCAAGGCAGCAATCTTCTCTACAGAATCGCTTTCTTTTTTGCGTTCACGAACAACAACTGCTTCAGGTGCGTGTGCCACGAAGTTTTCATTGCCGAGTTTCTTGCGGATGCCCATGAGGAAACCCTCTAAATGTTGTAGTTCTTTTTCTGCTTTTTCAATTTCAGCCTCAACATCGATGAGATCACCCAATGGCACTGCATATTCATCAGTTCCGACCATGAAACTGCTTGCATCGCTGCTCTTTTCTGTTGCAACATTAATATCTTTGAGATTGGCCATTTTGAGAATGATGCTGTCGTAATCAGTCATCTTGTTTTCACCGATAGCTTGAAGCACAAGCTGTTCCTTGGGAGCAATATTCTTTTGGTTGCGAACGGTGCGCACACCGCCTACAATCTGCTTGACAATCTCAATATCATTGATGAGTTTTATCTCATTTGCTGAAGGAGCATCCATCTGCAAGGTAGCCAACATAATGCTTTCGCCTTCCTTACGGTCTGTTATGTGCTGCCATAATTCCTCTGTGATGAAAGGCATGAACGGATGTAGCATCTTGAGCAAATTGTCAAAGAAACCAATCGTCGCATCATAGGTCTTTTGGTCGATAGGCTGTGCCTCGCCATTGATGTATGCAGGTTTCACCATCTCCAAATACCAGCTGGAGAATTCATCCCAGAACAATTTATAGACAGTCATCAAAGCTTCAGAGATGCGATACTGCTTGAACTGGTCCTGCAATTCTGCGTTCACCTCCTTGAGTTTTGCAGCAAACCATTCTACTGCCAACTTGTTACAAGTGGGCTGTTCGATATCCGCAGCCTGCCAACCCTTTACCAATCTGAATGCATTCCAAATCTTATTGTTGAAATTGCGACCTTGCTCGCAGAGCGTTTCGTCAAAGAGAATGTCGTTGCCTGCAGGTGCACTGAGCATCATACCCATGCGTACACCGTCTGCACCATACTTCTCTATGAGCATGATAGGGTCGGGGGAGTTGCCGAGACTCTTGCTCATCTTGCGGCCTAACTTGTCGCGAACAATGCCCGTAAAGTACACATGTTTGAATGGATAGGTCTTGCGATACTCATAGCCGGCCATAATCATACGCGCCACCCAGAAGAAAATGATGTCAGGCCCTGTTACGAGATCAGAGGTTGGATAATAGTAGTTTATCTCTTCATTGTCGGGATGATTGACCCCATCAAAAACAGAAATCGGCCATAACCATGAAGAGAACCATGTGTCAAGGCAGTCACTCTCCTGCTCAAGGTCATTGACTGTAAGCGTAGAGTTCTTGGTTTTGGCCTTTGCCAAAGCTTCCTCAATGGTGGCAGCAACAACAAAGTCGCGCTTGCCATCTGTATTTGTAAAATAATAAGCAGGTATGCGATGTCCCCACCACAATTGGCGTGAAATACACCAATCCTTGATGTTTTCAAGCCAATAACGATAGGTGTTTTTGTATTTCTTGGGATAGAATTCAATCTCATCAGACATCACTGGGCCGAGTGCAAGGTCTGCAAAGTGCTGCATTTTGAGGAACCATTGTGTAGAAAGTTTTGGTTCAATAGGCACGTTGGTACGCTCGGAGAAGCCCACTTTATTGTCATAATCCTCAATCTTTTCCATTAGTCCGGCTGCTTCCAGATCCTTAGCTATCTGCTTGCGGACGTCCATTCGGTCTTGACCTACATAGAGACCGGCTGCTTTGCTGATAGTTCCGTTATCATTGAAGATATCGATGGTTTCCAATTCATGCTTCAACCCTAAGGCATGGTCGTTGATATCATGTGCAGGAGTTACTTTCAGACAGCCCGTACCAAACTGAATATCAACATATTCATCTTCTATAACTGGAATTTCACGACCAACGAGTGGCACGATGACATGCTTCCCTTTGAGCCATGTGTTCTTTACATCAGCAGGGTTAATACACATTGCAGTGTCACCCATAATAGTCTCAGGACGGGTGGTTGCAACGACAGCATAGTATCCTTTGTCGTCTTTGTGCATCACATTTCCTTCTTCCACCTGCTTGCAATCAGCTTCTGCTACGCGGTATTTCAGATAGTAAAGTTTGGAATGTTCATCTTTATAGATAACTTCTTCATCAGAAAGTGCAGTCTGTGCTTTGGGATCCCAGTTGACCATACGAACGCCACGATAAATCAATCCCTTTTCATAGAGATCGCAGAACACCTTGATAACCCCTTTGCTTCGGGTCTCATCCATTGTAAATGCTGTGCGATCCCAATCGCATGAACAACCTAATTTGCGCAATTGTTTCAGAATAATTCCACCATGTTCATGCGTCCAATCCCAAGCATGTTCAAGGAACTCTTCACGGCTGAGATCGGTTTTCTTTATTCCTTTTTCAGCCAATTTACCCACAACCTTAGCTTCCGTGGCAATACTGGCATGGTCGGTTCCCGGCACCCAACAGGCATTCTTGCCCTCCATGCGGGCACGACGTACAAGAATATCTTGAATAGTATTGTTAAGCATGTGCCCCATGTGAAGTACCCCTGTTACGTTTGGTGGTGGGATAACTATCGTGTAGGGGTCGCGCCCATCAGGTTTGCTGCTGAACAATTTGTTATTGAGCCAGTATTCATACCATTTTGACTCTACTGCTTGTGGATCATATTTACTTGCAAGTTCCATGATTTCAACCTTTTTATTTCCTTTTTAATTTTACGCCGCAAAATTACAAATAATATTCGAATATTCGTCATATTATGAGGTGGAAAGTAACTCTGTTTGGATAAACGAGGCTTGATTTTCCATATGTTTACAAGCATAGATGCACAATAATTTACAGTAGAGGTGTCCTCTGTTACTTATACTGAACAGCAGTTCTATACTTTCTTTTGTTTCTGTTTGTTGTCAATTTTATATCACGATTTTAACACTTGGTAGTTTCAACTACCAAATGCG
>NZ_KV817545.1:0-11642 GCF_001814685.1 Prevotella sp. HMSC077E09
CATTTGGTAGTTGAAACTACCAGATGTTAAAAACAGGCTAACAATCTTTACAAAATGCGCAGGGTATCGGCAGTTTTTCATCTCGCATGTTTTGATATCATAAGCCCTACAATGCCTGCCGTCGGCATTTCATTCCTATAATTTTAGCCATGCTTCTGCAGCCGGTGAGGGCTTTCGGTCATTGGCATACCATTGGTGGGGGGCTATCGTGATGCCATCGTTTGCCGTAGAGAGCCATGCACCCCACCATGAGAATGAGGAGTTGGCAATGATGTGGTGCTTGCAAAACGTCATGAGTTGCATGTCGCGATAGCTTTCTTTGCCGTGGTTCCAATCCACATAGTGCGTGCGTCGCCCGTCACATAGCGGTTCGATATGCGTCTTGCACCATGCGATGTCGTTGGAGAAGATGAGATAACAATAGGGATCTGCCATTTGATTGAGTCGTGAAATGGCCCGCTGATAATAGGCGATGTCGCAGGTGTTCTGAAACAAAGGCTCTTTCAAGTAATCACCTCTTCTGACATGAAGAGAGGCAAAACGGCCTTCTTTCAGCATGTTTTCAACCTTTCGGTTGCTGTCACCAACGAGCGGTGTGAACTTGAAGGCTTCGATAATCTCTGTGCGGAAGGCTTTGAAATAGCGCTCATCCTGCCAGTAACCATCATAGTATAGGCTGCCTTCAAGGTTCAACAAATCACTTTGAAAACGGCAATCTGCCGACTCACATACCATGGTCTTGCGCTTGGGAAGCAGTCGGCTGCCCACCCTCCAAAGCTGATAATGCGGATAAGGCCAGGACAATTGTGCCACTTCTTTCAGCGATGCTGCCTTAAATCTGTGGCCGAAGATTTCGTCAAGTTGGTAGCCTTGGTGCTTATGATAGCCGTTGAAGCCATGCAGGTCGAGTTTGATTTCCTCGTCTTTCCATTTCTTTTGCAGTGCGACAGCTAATGCATATTGAAACATTTGGTTGCCAAGTCCGCCTATAATCTTAATGATTTTCATCTTCGGAAGTATTTGAGTGTTTGGATTATTCGGTAGAAAAGCAGGTTTAATTTGATAGAAAACGTGCAATAGGGAAGTCCATATATGGTTCTTATGTCTTTCTTTAGGGCTTGCAAAACGTTTATTTCTAACGATATTTGGCCTTGATGTCCGTGCTGAGAACCTACATATAAATCGTTAATATAAGTGACTTTTTTTCGTGAAAGGCATCTGAAATACCACTCAACATCGACCAACCACGACAGTTCTGCATTGAAATTCTGTAGGCAGGAGTGCCGGAATGCAACACAGGCACACGGCCCTATCACATTGAAAGCAAATAACATTGCGGGATGTCGGAGTATCCATGACTTCGCTTTCTTAGTGAAAAAGCGTTTTTTCTGCTTTTGGTTTATCGTGACTGAAATGTTGCTTATCACAATGTCTGCACCCGTATCGAATTTGTTTTTCAGGCATGCAAGATGATTATTACTTTGAAAATACTCATCATGGTGCATCAATATGACATATTCTCCGGTAGCAAATCCGAGTCCGTAGTTCCAGTTTTCAGCTGCATTATGAGTCGATATGTGGTGCATGTATAATAGGTTTTCATGTGAAAAGCTATTGCATAGTGAGGCAATCTCATCATTGACAGAATCATCGGAAATAATGATTTGCACCGTCACTCCTTGTTGCTTCAGCACGGAAGTGATTGCATTTCTTGCCAAATCAGGGTGATTATATGTGGGGATGATTATGGAAAAGTCTGTCATTTCTTTATAAAACAAGTTAGATATAGCGTCAGGCAAACTGATTTAATGGCATAGGAAATGAGCACAGCCAAGGCTAATCCTGTTGCTGCCATGCCCTTATCAACGAGCCACAAGGCTGAAACTATCATAATAATTGCCCAACCTAAGTTGAGAAAGAAACATGCCCACATCTTGTCTTTACTGTAAATTGACATTTCAATAATATTGGAATAGGCAGAGAATATGGTGGAAATGGCAAGATAAAGCAGAGGCATTTTATCGGTGAACCCCTTGCCGTAGAGATTCATAATTGGCTCTCCAAACAGCAGCACGGCAAGCACTATCATCAGTGAAGCCACAACAATAATTGCAATGTTAACATAGAGAATGCGGTGGAACTTCCTGTCATCTCCCAAGCTGCTTGAAAGGATTGGAAGCACAATCTGACTGATTGAAGTCGGGATAAAAAGTATCATGACCTTCCATTGGTCGGCAGCTTCAAAGAGCGCAAGGCTGTCATAGCCATTCTCTTTGACCAAAATGGTGCGAATACACCAAAAGGCAGGCGTCACAGTCAGTGCTGAAAGGGTTGCCGGAATACTGTAATTCAGTAATAATTTGTAGTCTGTTGGGGATTTGATAGCAGTTGTCTGGCAATTCTTATCATCGGGAAATATATGGCGAATAGATATTTTATTGGCAATATAAAGGCCTATCACGCCAATTCCAAAGCCTAAGATAGCCCCATTTAATCCCCAAAGAAGTGCCCCGATAATCATGAAAACAGCTTCGAGAAGACTTCCAATCAGCGTATTCTTTGCAATGGCCTTGAAAGCTTCCATACCCGACAGAATGCCGTTCTGTACGCCATAAAGGATGGAAAAGAACAGCAATAAACTCGCAATTTGTATCTCTTGGGTGAGCGATTCCTCGTGAAGTCCATAGGAAGCTATCTGTTTTGAGAATATCAGGCAGCCCATAGTTATGACGAAACCAGTTGCCATGGCAAAGCGATATGTCAGTCTGCTGATGGAAAGCATACGTGGAATATCGGTTTGACGGAGTTGAGAAATAAACTTCGTTGCAGTCACTCCAAAACCTGATGCGCCCAATACAATGAAGATATTTATCGTTGAACGAATCATTCCAAACTGTCCGAATAGCTCCTTACCCAATATTCTTGCACACACAATTCCAGCTATCAACACACATAGTTTGCCGATTGCTGTGCCGGTGAATGACCAGAAAGCACCGCCCATGATACGTCGGGCAATGTCGGAATGGCGTAGAGTTGAGACGAGTTTCTTCAATATTTATTTCTGTGGGTAAAGGTGATAATAATGATAATGACTGCTGAAATCGTAAGTTTTATAAGGGATGATATGCAGCCATTCTGGGCGATATACGTTGACAATCAATAGTTTTGAAATGAAAGCAAGGCTCACAATAATTCCTGCCGTCTGTTTGATAAATCGGTTTCTTCTTACAGGTTGCGCTCTTTTTTCAATGAGTTGTGGATAAGTATAGCGCAAGAATGTAATTATGATGATAGGATAAAGATAGTCATTGATGCGTGAAAAGGCATAAAAAACAGGTAAAATGACGCTGACACTAAGGGCAAGCAAATAAACGCTGTAAATGTTTCTGTCGAACGAAGTAACCTGTTCCTTTTTATAAAGAAAGTAGCTTACGGACACAATTAAGAAGAGCATGAATGCTTCTATGACACCGATGATTGAGAAAGTATCCTTTTGTATAGCAAGCTTATAGTAAGGGTTGTTGTGCAATCCGAATGCTGCAAGCAACTTAAAAATAAACAGAGCCATGATGACCGCACCGCCTAAGATGAGCAGGGTGTGACTCTTTGTAGGTTTAATTAACTTGAAAACAGGGAGAAGCAATAGTACAAGAGCAGACGAATGGAATGAGGATGCAAGCAGGATAAGCATACAATATCTTACGTTATGCCCTTTTTCTAAGTACTTGCAATAAGCTATGTAGAATATAATAATAGCAAATGACTGCCTGATAATGCAGTAGTGCATGAAGAATACGTAGCTGATCAGCATGAAAAAGCATACCATAGCGACACTCTTTGCTTTCTTTTGAATGAACCAAAGATTACCGATAGTGATGATTAACGACGAAAAGAGAATGATCGTATAAGGGTCTTTAGAAACATACTTGATGAGAAAATGCACCAAAACTTGGAAGCCATATTCAAATTTATCCATGAAATGGAATGTGAATATAGACTCATTCAGATAGCTTGTATATAGAGCTTTCCCATAATAATAGCCGTAATAATGCGGTGTGTCGTTGAGAACGGTGATGTCACGGAAGCCGAAAAAACCGAATAGTAGGCAGAAACAAAGTACGATTTCAAATAGTTTTCTCGTGCCTGCATTCTTGAAAATGCGGGAAACAAGCGCCACGATGACGAATGAAAAGAAATAAAGTACGATGATCAGCATAATCGTTTGCAGGCTTTAAGCTTCTTCTTGAAGCATGCATTCAACGTTCATTTTTGCGAATATCCAGCCTAAAGGCAATATGAGTCCTATCAGTAAAGCGCCAAAGATGATTGCAATGGCATTGGGTTTCACGGGTTTCAACCCACCCATGGGTGGGGAGAGAATACGCGTCTTGTAGGGGGTGAATGCCTGGGAGAGGATGTTTTCTTCTCTTTTTTGGAGCATGAAGATATATAGTTGCTCTTCAATTTTCTGCTGACGTTCGGCAGATAAGAGGAACTTTGCCTGCACGGGACTGGCTTTCACGCGTGCATCATTCTCGCCTTTCAGCCCACCATAGTTGGCAATCTGGATGTCAGCCTGTCGGATAGTGTTGCTTAATGCAGCCTTGATAGACGCCCGAAGATTGGCCAATTGCTTCTCCATGCCTTGCACAATGTTGTTTCCCGTGTTGCTGTTCTCAGCAATTCGGTTACGTTCCAATTGCAGTTTGTTGTATTCTTCAATTTGGGTGGACAGCACTTTGTCGTTGCTCAGCAGGTTCACGGGCAGCGTCTGATTGGCATTGGAATGATTGTTGAGGAACCGTTCCACATCGTATGCCGCTTCTCTTTGACCGCGCAAAGTGGCCAATTCGCTGCTCATCTTCGTGGAATTTTCCATGGCAAGCTTCGTTGTTTCGGTGACATCGGGCAGGTTGTGCTGCGACTTATAGGTGGTTATCGTGTTTTCAGCCTTTCCCAATTCGGCCGTTATCTCGGCTATTCTGTTGTCGATGAAACGGGTAGTTGTGGTGTTCAACGTGTTCTCATCAGCCATCCACTTCTCATTATACACCTTGATAATCATGTTCAGAATGTCTTCTGCCCTTTCTGGAACAGCGTCTTGATAAGTCAAATCAATGACAGAACCCAACTCTTCTGTAATTCCGGCCTCGAGTTTCTTGAGGATATTGTCAACCATGTTGATTGCTGCCACCTTGTTTAATTGTATTGTTTCGTCCTCTTTACCGGTGTAGGCAGCTGTCGGAGTGATTGCAATGAGCCCGATAGGAGAATGGAACACGCTGTTCACTTTGCCTTGATACTCCTGTTCAAAGGTTTCTTTTCCCTTTTTAAGTTTATAGATTTTGACGTTCCCCTCTTTGAGTTCAATCTTCATTCCGACTTCATCATTGGGTTTGAGTCCGTTGATAAACACTTTGACAGGCAGTGTCTCGCCATACAAAGGCAGTTTACGCAGGCAAGGACGAGTCGTGTAATTGTAATCTAAATGCAGGCGATTGACCACCTCCATGATATTGGCCGGCGTCTTCATGGCAATGAGTTCGTTGCTCACATTGGACGATCCGCCGAACAATCCCCCCATGCCTTGAATCATACTAAGCCCTGCTGTGAGTTTCGAACTGGGGCTGACGTCCTCCTTTATCATTATCTGTGCGGAGCGTTCATACATGGGGTTCTTCATCAAGAGATAGCCTGTTGCCAACAAGAGGCAGCCAAGAACCGAGCCCATCAACCATTTGCGGTTGACTGAAATCCTGTGAAAATAATCCTTAAATGTAATTCCTGAGGCAGCTATAGAAGTCGTTGTTTGCATCATTCTTATTATTTAAACACCAAAACGGCAATGGTTGTGAGCAGTGAAGCAATGGAAACCCAAAACGAGGTAGACTGTAACGTGTTGCCATTCAGGGTGGCCTGACGCTGTCGGGTCTTATTCGCCGGCACGTAAACAATATCATTCTGTTGCAGATAATAGGCCGGAGACTGCATCGTTTCCTGGGCCGAAGCGAGGTTTAATACGTATATCTTGGTCTCGTCTCCTTGCCTTCTGACCACTCTTACACTGTCTCTCTTGCCGTAAATTGTCATGTCGCCGGCCTTTCCCATGGCTTCATAGATGTTGATGTTGTCATTGTCTATGGAGATTGTTCCAGGCTTGTTCACCTCTCCCAAGACTGATATTTTGAGGTTGGTGAAGTCAAGTGTCACAACGGCATCCTTTGTTCCGTATTCTGAAATCAATCGGTTTTTAATCGTTTCTGCAGCTTGGTTGCGTGTAAGTCCTGCCAAATGAATGGCTCCCAACATCGGGAAATCAATCTCTCCCCTATTGTTTACCGTGTAAGTCAACACATTCTGCATGTTGGGAAGCGATATATTGAAGTGTTGAGTGAGCACATCATCCTTGCTTTTTACAAAGATTGCGAGGCGGTCGCCCTGCTGAACAGTGATTTCATCAGGGGCGTTTCTGATGACGTTATGGTTGGAACTGTCTTCCATATAATTGATGTTCTTGGGCGTAGAGCATGATGCAATCAGCATCATCAGGCTTGCCAGAAACATGATTTCTTTTGTTTTCCTTGTCATAAATGTTATAGATGTATTGCTTATATATAACTCTTTTTTCGTTGCTTTATTGTTAACAAGACAGAAATACTGCCCAAGTAAGGTGACTATGGACTGCATTTCGTCTGTTGTTATCAGGATGCAAAGGTAGTTATTTTCTTCGAATTATCCCGATTTGCAGGCTGTTTTCATAAACGGAGGAAAGCTACTTTCGGTGAAATTACGGTGTAATGATATAAATGTTTTCCATGATTCTATAACACGTTTATATTCAAATCGTGTAACTTTGCACTTGGATAAAACAATTAAAACTATAAGGTTATGGCAACAAAGACTTTTAAAGTGAATGGTATGAAGTGTGTACATTGCAAGGCAAATGTAGAGAATGCAATCCAAAGTTTAGTGGGAGTGCAGCATGCCGAGGCTAATCTTGAGGCCAAGAATGTGAGCGTTGATTTCGATGAAAGCCGTGTAAAGGAGGCTGATATCAAAGCGGCGGTTGAGGGAGCAGGCCGTTATGAACTGCAGATTTAATTGATTTCGTGATGAAAAAGACTATTCCTGTCGTTGGCATGGCATGCTCGGCATGTTCTGCCAACGTTGAAAAGAAACTCAATTCTTTAGAGGGTGTGCATGCCGCCTCAGTGTCGTTGCTTAGCCGTTCGGCACTTGTAGACTTCGATCCTGCCGTTATCTCGCTCGACGACATGAAGCGCGAAATCAACAATATCGGCTATGATCTCGTGACAGAAACCGACAGAAGTGCGATTGAGATTGAGCAAAGCGCCTACGTGTTACTGCGTCGTAAAGTTCTGTTTTCATGGATTTTTGCGTTGCTTGTAATGGCAATTTCGATGCATTGGATTGTTTTGGGAAACCGCGATATGGGCAATCAGGTGTCGCTGTTGCTGGCATTTGCCAACCTCATTTATTGTGGACGATCGTTCTATCTGACAGCATTCAAACAGCTCAGACATGGTGCAGCCAACATGGATACATTAGTGGCTTTGTCGACAGGGATAAGCTTCTTATTCAGTGTTTTCAATACTTTTTGGGGCGAAAGCGTGTGGGGAAGCCGTGGCATTGCATGGCACACCTATTACGATGCAAGCGTGATGATTATCACGTTTGTGCTTACGGGTCGCCTTTTGGAAGAGAAAGCAAAGGATGCTACGGCTTCTTCTATCCGCCAGTTAATGGGACTTCAGCCCAAGACGGCACGCATTGTGCAAGACGGAAAGATAGAAGAAGTGCCCATTTCGACCATAGAATGTGGTGATGTTCTTGAGGTTCGGGCCGGTGACAAGATACCCGTTGACGGCGAAGTTGTGTCGGCAGAGAGTTTCATGAAGACCGATGCAGCTTATATTGACGAGAGTATGATTACAGGAGAACCTACTCCTTGCGAGAAAGTTAAAGGCAGCAAGGTGCTTGCCGGAACGATACCAAGCCAAGGAAAACTGCGCATGAAAGCTCTTCAGATAGGTGAAGATACGGCTTTGGCACACATCATTCAAATGGTTCAGGAAGCACAAGGAAGCAAGGCTCCTGTACAGAGAATTGTCGACAAGGTGGCTTTGGTTTTCGTACCGGTAGTGGCATGTGTGGCTGTTGTCACCTTTTTATTATGGTGGATTATCGGTGGAAACACAGCGTTGCCACAAGCCATATTATCGGCCATTGCAGTGCTCGTGATAGCCTGCCCTTGCGCCATGGGGCTCGCTACGCCTACGGCTTTAATGGTCGGTATCGGTAAGGCTGCGCAGGAAAAAGTGCTCATCAAGGATGCCACGGCATTGGAACGCATGCGCAAAGTCGATGCTGTAGTGATTGACAAGACGGGTACTTTGACTATTCCCAATCAAGAAATTGACTTCACGAAAGCCGACAATCTGCCCTTAGAAGCACGCGAAACGCTGAAGCCTCATGCAGCGGAAGCGATGCAGGAGCTGCAGAATGCGGGCATAGAAGTGCACATGATGAGCGGTGATAAGGAAGAAGCTGCCCGCTATTGGGCCGAGAAAGCCGGCATCAAACATTATAGGAGTAAAGTGCTTCCACAGGATAAAGAGAACCTTGTTCGTGAGCTTCAGCAACGCGGAAAGACTGTAGCCATGGTGGGAGATGGCATCAATGACACGCAGGCTTTGGCTTTAGCCGACGTCAGTATCGCTATCGGTCGCGGCACAGATGTAGCCATGGATGTGGCTCAAGTGACGCTCATGGGCGACGATCTAAGGTCTGTTCCCAAGGCCATTCAATTGAGTCGGCGCACCGTAAAGATGATAGCAGAAAACCTCTTTTGGGCCTTTATATACAACATTGTGTGCCTGCCTTTGGCCGCAGGTGTGCTCTATCTTTTCGGAATTAGCTTCCAGATAACGCCTATGTGGGCAAGTGCTTTAATGGCATTCTCAAGTGTAAGCGTCGTATTGAACAGCTTACGGCTGAAACTAATGGCTTAATAATGCGGGGTTGGATAGTTGTATTGGTCGAAATATTGGAAGCCCTGACGATGATACCACACGCCTTCGACATTCAATTGAATGCTGAACGACGGGTTGAAATTATATTTCACAGCAGCTCCAATGACGTCGGCGCCGGGCATTCCTATGCCTGATGCCATCGGATAATACATGCCGAAGCGCCCCGGATAGCCGTAGCCCATGTAGCCATAGCGGTTATAAAAGCTGCCATAATTGCTGGCAATGCTCTTCTGTCCGTATATCCAAGCTTCCCAATGTTCGTTGAAACGATAGCCAAGAGCAGCGTAGAGTGCGCCGTCGCGATAGGAATCTCCGCCCCAGTTGATGTTCTGAAGATAGCCACCGGCAGCCAACCAGAGTTTGTTGTCCTTGGATAAAGGAGCCAGATAGGTGGCACTAAGACGTTGAGCCAGACCGCCATGATGAGGCAGGTTCTTGCCGAAAGTGGCGAAAGCCGATAGGTCTACCGACACATTGAGCCCTTTGTGGAGTCCCCACCCATAATCATATAAATAAGGTGAGAGCACACTTGGGGCCGCAACCTCTTTCTGCCGGTCTTGTAAAAGCTCGGTTCTGACCGATTCACCCGTATAGACATAACTTGTCGTATCGGTATAAACCGTATCGCCGGGAAGCAGCCATCCCTTGCGGGGAGCATCGAAACTGTGGAGCGGTCCCTCGTGGATTTGCGTCTGAGCCTGTGCAGAAAGTGCACCGACCAGTGCCATAATGATAATCTTTATCCTTTTCATTGCGACAAAGATACAAAATGAAAGCAGAATGTGAGCATTCAGTTAGAACTTTTTATTATAACATTTTTAAAAACAACGGCTAACCTTAAATAAACTGAAATAATTTTGTTGTTCTTTTGATTTGCTATAATTTTGTGATGAATAACAAAAGAAGAGAGCTTATGAAAAAGATGAATTCCATGGTGATGGCTATGGCCTTGCTGACAATGGCCTTGCCTATGAACGCACAAACGAACAAGAATAAACAGCAGGAATCGCTGGTCAAGAAAGTCACTACGATTTGGAATAATGCGAAGAAACAGGTGAAACAGACAGGGAAAGATATCGGAGAGAAAATCGGTTTCGATGATATGGCTGCAAAAGAGCAGGATACTGACTTGATAGAAGTAGACGGAATGAAGTATATGCCGATATATAATTTCGACTTGTTTGTGAACAGTCATACCACGGAGGATGCCGAGTTGGTGCGTCTTTCGCGTGAAACTTTCATGAAGAAATATCCTAATGCCGAGATTATGTATGCCGTTGTACCTCAGCAAGACTGGCTCCATACGGCCTTACGTGACGGTTCTAAGGTGACAGGCTATCGTCGGCGTGCCTATTGTTTCGTAGTAGCTAAGGATGGTTCTGACGGCTATCTCAATGCTCGTTTCCTTTTTTCTGCAGAGCGTGTGGCAGGTGGTGAGTATGTGAAAAGCAACAGTTGGCCACGTTGGGAGCGTACGGATGTCATACCAAGTCATGTTTATCCAAAACTGATTAAATAACAATGAATTTCTTTAAAAAGCTATTTGGGAGCAGTGTTTCACCTTCAGAAGAGGAGCAGAAAGAGGCAGAAGGCAAGGAATTTGACGTGTTGAAATATGACGGCATGCGTGCTTTCAAAACGGGAGAAACGGCATTTGCCATTGAATGTTTCCGTCATGCATTGCGTTTGCAGGAAGACCTTGAGGTGAGAGACTATCTCTCTCAAGCCCTCATTCAAAGCAATGAGCTGCTGAAAGCCTATGATGAACTGCAGAAACTTGCCGATGCAGAGCCTGACAATATCCAAATTGTTATCCGCATGGCACACGTGGCTTATATGATGGAAAACTACACCGTGATGGGTGATGCGTGTGAACGTGGAAAACTTCTCGACAAGGATAATGTGGATATCAATTATCTTTATGCGCGTGCCTGCTTGGGTATGGGCGACCTTGTCAATACGATTGCCATGCTCACAAAGACTATCTCGCTTGATGAAGACTATGTTTCGGCTTATCAGTTGCGGGGAGAAACATTGCTGAAAATGGGCGATGTGGAAGGTGCCGATGCGGATGTGGCATGGCTTTTGAACCATGATGAGACCAACGAAGATGCGTTGTTACTGAAGGCCCGCATAGAGGAAGCGCAGCAACATCATGCCTCTGCCATGGAGTTTTATGGTAAGGTGATAGCACAAAATCCTTTCAATGTGGATGCGTTTCGTGAGCGTGGTGCCATCAGATTGGCACAAGGTGACAAACAAGGTGCTGAGGAAGATATGAAGCAGATGCTTGAATTAAGTCCGGAAATGCAGCAGGAAGTCAGCGGAGACTACTCTAATTAATGCATAATTTTTAATGTTGAATGAGGAATGTTGAATGTGGAGTGCATTTAATGTGTAGTGTGTAATTTATAGTTCTGGCTTAATTTGCATTACAATTCATTGTTCATTCGTCATATAAAAGCGTGATTTTTTATTGTGATTAAGAGGGAGCTGTGGCTTGGAAAGCCACAGCACAGTAGTGATTGCCCCGCAAGTCAGCTCTCCCCTCCTTAGGAGAGGTAGGGAGAGGCTCCGCAAGTTCAAGCC
>NZ_KV817546.1:0-201 GCF_001814685.1 Prevotella sp. HMSC077E09
GGTACAAACTGACGTCTTGCAATGTCAGCTAACGTTCCGTTTACGCATAAAGCATTTTATCGTCCAGAAATGAATGCTATGCATTCAGAAGATTAACAGTGTTCGTGGCATTCCCACCGTTCAATGTGTTCAGTAAAAATCTATTGTTGGTACTACCCTAAAACGGTCGAGGATTTTGAGTGAAAGGGACATCCTTTTACT
>NZ_KV817547.1:0-1071 GCF_001814685.1 Prevotella sp. HMSC077E09
GAACCTTCAAGGGCTTAGTTGCGGATTTGAGGTTGTAGAAGAAGTCGGGCGTGGTAGACCCGTTCTTGCAAGCGAGTGTACCAAAGTTGCCGTCAATGGTGCTCTTGAGTCACGCGCGCGTCTTCGGGGTAGGCTTCACGGGGTTCACACCGGGCACGGTGGTTTCCTCGAGACACATGTCTGACGTGCCTGCCTCATTGAAGTCGATGCTGCGCGTGAGGTAGGTTTCCGTGCTTGTCGCGCGGGTCGGCATCTCGCCATCGGGGGCATCCTGCACGTCGGTCACAGAGAAGCTCACGCCGTCTTTACTGTCGTTCGTCTGGCTTTTCGCAATGTCCTCGTCGGCACACGAAACGCTCACAAAGCTGGCAGCCAGAGCCAGCAGCAGGGCTGAAAATTGCTGTTTGCTATACTTTTTCATTTTCATTTTCTTTTTACGGTTCATTTAATCAAGCTCTAATTCCTCTTCATCGTTGTCATTCACTTCTGGAGTGTGTTCAATATTGCTGGTAGTCAGTAGGGATGTTTCGCCTTTCAGCTGAATAATCTCACATTGAGGCGCGAGGTAATGTTTTAAGTTGACTTGCTTTTTCTTCATAATTAATTATTTTTTAGGATTAAAATCATTCTTATAATCTCTTTCTTGGATTCACAAAAAGACATGCGTCATCGCACAAGGGGAAATCGGCTATTCCCTTAGTGGATTGGGGGCATGAGGTAATCCTCGCGCGCGTATGTATAAGAAAAAATGTGAAGCGTAGACGCCAGGTGCGCTACTAGAGAGAGAGAGAGAGAGAGAGAGAGAGAGAGTAGCAAATTATTTGGAACTACCAAATAATTTGATAACTTTTTTGCAGGAAAATTAGCAAAAAAACTTTCGTTTCTCTGAATCATGCTATTGCTTGCGTGTGTGAAAAGAAAATCGTTATGGATTGTCAAATCTCTTTCTTCTTGTTTAAAGTCTTGTTTTGTTTATCGGCGACAAAGGTAGGTTAAAATTCTGGAACTACAAAATAATCTGAAAAGAAATTTAGATAACCCTTAATTCCGCAACACTATTATAAATTAAAC
>NZ_KV817548.1:0-215 GCF_001814685.1 Prevotella sp. HMSC077E09
ACAGGCAGCAGAAGGTTCCTGCCCTTTGAAGTACTTTCCATAGACATAGAGAAAGCCAAGCGTATTTCAATGGACAATGTCTATGCTGAAGCCAAAGCCCTGCTAAAGTCAGGTTTCCGCTATTGGTTTGATGATGAAGAGATTGCCGAACTATACAGGGAGAGTGAGGACTTTCAGGTACAGACCGCTGAGATGGAACTCTTGCTGCGTTGCTT
>NZ_KV817549.1:0-295 GCF_001814685.1 Prevotella sp. HMSC077E09
TATTCTTCAAACAAGTCTTCCGTTATAGTGGCTATGACTATATCCGTCATTCCCTTATCCTTTACAAACTCCGTAAGTAACTTATCTGAATAGAGAAGATTCTGATAAGTCCCCTCTGCCCTTGATTTGCCCACGCACTCTTTAACGGATTGCAGTTCAGCTTTGCTAATGGCAAGAAGTGTTGTCAGTATGGTGGCTACTCCCTGCAAACGGTTCTTGAGCAGTTCCACGCTTACCACTCCGTCATTTATCAGAATATCTTGATAGGTCTTTTCTACAAGTTCCTTAAACTCGC
>NZ_KV817549.1:395-2531 GCF_001814685.1 Prevotella sp. HMSC077E09
CCGATTCTTTGATTGGTTTTCTTGTCGGTTGTCAATCTTTGTTTGCTGTTCCACTCGGAGGACTTGCACTGCTCGCCTGTGGTGATAGCAGTACTCTTACCATCTATGGTGATATGGCAGAGAATAGCAGTCTTGCCGTCTGCCTTTGTCTTCTGTCTGTTGATATAGAATAGTGTTTTGAATGTACTTCTCATTGTCTTGTTGTTTTAATTTCTGGAATGGATGCATAAGCATATACAAAGTATAGAGATTAGATAGCCAACTGCATATCTTCGGTGAAAGAGAGGAAACGGTTGAACTCCTCAAAGAGTTTCTGCGGGGTTACCTTTGCATAACGTTCGGTCATGCTTACGTTCGTATGTCCGAGCATCTTGCTGACTGTTTCAATAGGAACGCCCTGTTCCAAGGTGATAAGCGTGGTAAAGGTATGTCTTGCGGTATGCGAGGTAAAGGGAAAAGAAATATCTGCCCGTAGCCGTAAAGCTTTGAGACAGGACTGATAAGTGGGATATTTTATGAAAGGCAGTAGTACTTCCCTTTCATCGCTGTACATTTTCTCAATTAACCGAACAGCTTCCGGCAATAACTTGATACGACAAAGCACGCCCGTCTTCTGTCTGTTGAACTTCAACCACAAACTATCTGTATCATCACAAACAAGGTGCTTCTTGCTTAGTTCCATCAAATCACAATAGGCTGCTCCGGTATAACAGGCGAAGAGAAATACATCACGAGCAGTTTCCATTTCCTCCTCCAACTCATCAAAGTGGAGTACTTTGAGTTTATCCAATGCTTCTTGGTCAAGAGCTTTAGGTACTTTCTTGTCTCCGCGTTCTATATGTACTTTATCAAACAGAAGCGTATCAGCCAGTCCCTCACGATAATCTAGCCTACAGACGGTCTTCAAATCTGCTGCAACTCTGAAAAATGTGCTTTGCTGATGACCGAGTTCACCGAGACAGAACGTCTGCAATTCGTAGATAAAGTTTTCTGTCAACTGTGAGAAAGCCAAGTCCGAAACATGATACTTCTTTTGAATAAACTCCTGCAATCGTTTCCGAGTGGAATGATAGGCAGACATAGATTCTTCCTTGATGTCTATGCCGATATGACTTTCTTTCTCCTTGATGAGTATATCTAATCTTTCGATGGGCATACATCGTACCTGCATGCTACCTTGAAACAGTTCCTTTACATCGGTTGCATCAAATGGCTGGCCTTTGGCAATCAACGACTGATAGGCAGATTGAATGGAAAACAACAGATTCTCCAACCTTCCGTTAATCTCCACTGCTTCATGGCTCTTACCATCCATCCTGCTCTCACGGGGATTCCATAAATCGGGATTGCAGGAGAGTTTACAACTGAACTGGGCAATGGAACGCCCAATGGTAATACGTCCCATAATCGGAGCCTTCCCCGACTTGTCCAAACCGCTCTTTTTAAGGTAGAGCAACACCTTCATCTTTTCTGTTTTCATACGCTTTAATATTTGTGGGTAAAGTTACCCGAATTAAAGCGTTCCTCACTTACGCAGAAAACTGCCGACCGCAGCAACAGCCACACGAGCGAAAATAATTCAGTTACCTAATCCTTCTCCATCGTTACCTATGACAAAACTGGGTAACGCTCTGGTAACTGAACTTCTGCCTAAATCTGCATATTTCTGCCCTTTACAAACAGAGCAGTATTACGCTGATTTATGTATTTCCTCCTCATTATCAGTTAGTTTACATCAACTTCGATATTTCTTCATTTTCATTGATTAGTTACCTCGCAACTAAAGTCATTTTACAACGCAAAGTGACTCAAGTTGCCGTGTAATTAGCGTCAAGTTACGCAGTAAAGTGGGTCAAGTTGCAGCGGGATTTAATAGAGATTGTCACATGATTGGGTATATATTGTTCTACGGATAATCTGTTATTATACGATGACAATGGATGTTATGTCGTGCGATGCGTGCCATGCTGGGCTATCCCGACTTTCGTTCCTATAGATGACAATGGAGGTTATGCTCTACGATGAGGCATTTTTTATGTAGTAACTGCGTAGTAGTTATGCTTTTGAAAGTGTGGCAAGATAACAGGTGAGATATGAGCCTGCAACGTAACTGCGTAGCAGTTATGCTTTTGAAAG
>NZ_KV817549.1:2631-15571 GCF_001814685.1 Prevotella sp. HMSC077E09
CAAACCCGGTACGGGTTTTGTTTCTTCCAATTACATGGTAGATAAGAAAAAGTTGAACCCGTTCCGGGTTCATTTCATGCGTCTATTTTTCCCCACGTAGGCTCACTTCGCTCGCCAACGTGGGGCTTTCAAAAGCACAACTCGTACCGAGTTGCAAATATGGGAAACGACAATACATATTATAAATATAAAACTTTTAAGGGTACAACTCGTACCGAGTTGCCTTTTCGTCTCTCGCCTGTTATCTTGTCACATAGTTATTATGATGAAACAATAGGGTGGAGATTACCACACGATATGGTATAAATTGCGCGGTTATTTGAGTCATTTCGCGGCGTAAAGTGACGCAAGTTGCACGGTGATTTGAATCAAAAAATAGCGTAATCTATGTCAAATTATCATGCAAACAGATTTTGGGTGCACTAATTGGGGATAAATCTTTGCGTTTGAATAGTTTCAATTGCTTATCCCGAACAAGAGGGTGTTTATTCATGTATTCACGTAGCTACATGCTATAAAGGTTTTTGAATACCGTCAAAATTAAGCAGAGTTGGTGAAACTACAAGCCAGCACTCCCCTCCTTGGAGGGGCTGGGAGAGGATCCTGTTTCACTTTCGTGCTCTCATCATGCACCAGATGCCAAGAGCCACAAAGGGCACACTGAGCAGCTGTCCCATGTTGAAGAGCATGCCCGACTCAAAGCCCACTTGAATGTCTTTGGTGTATTCAATGAAGAAACGGAATGCGAAAATAAGTGTAATGCAGAGGCCGAAATAGAAACCTTTACCTACAGGAAGTTTACGTTTTCGATAGAAATACCAACCCACAAAGAAGATAACGGCATAGGCAATGGCCTCATACAGTTGGCCGGGATGACGCGGATATTTGTCTACTTTTTCGAAGATGAAAGCCCAAGACACATCAGTTACCTTGCCGATAATCTCGCTGTTCATCAAGTTTCCAAGTCGAATGAAACAGGCGGTGATAGGGGTTGCAATGGCGATATCGTCTAACAACTGCCACAATTTCACCTTATATTTGCGGCTATAGAGCCACAAGGCGAGCATCAATCCGAGGGTTCCTCCGTGGCTTGCCAACCCTTCATAGCCCACGAAATGCCACGAACCATCAGGCATATTCTTGAAAGGGATGAACATTTCAAGGAAGTGTGTGCCCGAAGTGAGGAAGTAATCGGGTTGGTAGAAGAGGCAATGACCGAGCCGGGCACCAATCAATATGCCTAAGAAGCAATAGAGAAAGAGCGGATCGAATACGTTTTCCTCCTGCTTTTTCCCGTTCACCATCACCGTCCGCACAGCGATATTCTGATGGTAGAACAACCAACGTACCATGAAATAGGCACCGACAAGTCCAATCAGCCAGCATATTGAATACCAGCGAATACCCCAATTCCCTATCTGAAAGAAATAGATATCGGGATTCCAGATGATGTAGTTTAGCATAAGAAAAAATAAATATAACCAACCTCGAAACCCACCCCAACCCTCCCAAAGGGAGGGAGTGCGCATTTGTAGGCTTAGTATATAATTTTAGAAATAATTATTTATATGTGATAATAAAAGATATTATACTTGTTACTTATGAGGTTCTATATATGTTTCTTCTATAGATTTTCTTCCCAACTCCTGGCATTGAATTCTGAACAGTATGGAACTTTAGCCAATGCATACTTCTTAAATTCCATAAAGGTAAGGAGAGATACTCAATTTCTTACTCCCTCCCTTTGGGAGGGTTGGGGTGGGTTTTAGGGTGTGTTTGGTATTACACATTAAACCTAAAGTGCATAATGTCACCGTCCTGCACAACGTATTCCTTACCTTCGATACCGAGTTTACCAGCTTCTCTGACTGCAGTTTCCGAGCCATACTTAATGTAATCATCGTATTTGATGACCTCGGCACGGATGAAACCCTTTTCAAAATCGGTGTGAATTACACCTGCACACTGTGGCGCTTTCCAGCCTTTGTGATACGTCCAGGCTTTTACTTCCATTTCGCCTGCCGTGATAAACGTTTCAAGATTAAGCAAAGCGTAGGCCTTTTGGATAAGACGGTTGACACCACTCTGCTCCAATCCCAACTCTTCGAGGAACATCTGCTTATCTTCATAGGTTTCCAAAGAAGCGATATCTTCCTCGGTCTTGGCCGCAATCACCATGGCTTCAGCTCCTTCTTGGGCTGCCATTTCCTCCACACGACGTGAATAATCGTTGCCCGTTTTAGCGCTTGCTTCATCTACATTGCATACGTAGAGCACAGGTTTCGTGGTCAACAGGAAGAGATCATGGGCCGCCTGCTGCTCATCTTTGCTTTCAAATGTCACCTCTCGCGCATTCTTTCCCTGCTCAAGCACAGCCTTATAAGCTTCCAGAACCGTGCACATCAATTTGGCATCCTTGTTGCCTGCTGCAGCAGCTTTCTGCTGTTTACTGAGCTGGGCATCAATCGTTTCAAGGTCTTTCAGCTGTAGCTCGGTGTCAATGATGCTCTTGTCTTCAAGTGGGTCAACCGCCATGCCGCCTTCACGCACAATGTTATCGTCATCAAAACAGCGGATGACATGAATGATTGCATCGCATTCACGAATGTTTCCCAAGAACTTGTTGCCGAGTCCTTCGCCTTTGGAAGCACCCTTGACGAGCCCGGCAATATCGACAATCTCACACGTAGCAGGTACAATTCGCCCCGGATGAACAATCTCGGCAAGCTTGTTGAGTCGCTCATCGGGCACCGTAATCACACCCAAATTCGGCTCAATCGTACAAAAAGGGAAGTTTGCCGACTGTGCCTTAGCACTCGACAGACAGTTGAACAGCGTAGACTTTCCCACGTTTGGCAGGCCTACAATTCCACATTTCAAAGCCATTTTTCTTTATGTTTTTTGTGTGCGGGCAGTCTTTCCTGCCTGCATTTATCCTTGTTTCTGCCTGCAAAAATACACAAAAAATCATAAAGGGAAGCAGAGGAAAAGGTAAAAAAGCAAAAAGGGAAGAGGGATAAGGTAAAAGTAAAGCAATGAAGGCGTAATCTTTGCAGTATGAAACTGTTTTGTAACTTGCGTCAGATTGCCGTGTAACTTGACGCAGATTAGCGCGTCATTTGCATCAAGTTACAGTGCGATTTGACGCAGATGACAAGCTCATTTGATGCAAATTGGAATGATATTTGTAGGTTGTTGATAATGAAAGTGTTGTTGAATATAATATAATGCTTGGTCAGTCACGATGGCTTTGAGAGCCACTGTGCCCTTATCAAGGAGCTTTTAGGCTCGCATTCTCTTCCAAAGAAAGAGACAGAAAGGGGCTTTTACACTTATGCGCAAAATCATTCATATCGACATGGACGCTTTCTTTGCCAGCGTAGAGCAAAGAGATTGGCCCGAACTCCGCGGCAAACCAATAGCCGTGGGCTATGACGGTGCGCGCGGTGTTGTGTGTACTGCCAGTTACGAAGCACGCAAGTTTGGTGTTCGTTCGGCCATGTCGGTGCAGCTGGCCAAGCGGTTATGCAGGGAACTTATCGTCGTAGAAGGCAACTATCAGCATTACAGGGAGGTGTCGGAGCAGCTGCATGGCATCTTCCATGACTACACAGATATCATCGAACCCCTGTCTCTTGATGAGGCGTTCCTTGATGTAACCGTCAACAAAAAGGGCATTTCGCTTGCTGTCGACATTGCCAAAGAGATTAAACAACGCATCAAAGACGAATTAGGGCTTACGGCTTCGGCGGGTATTTCGTATAATAAACTCTTGGCGAAGATAGCTTCTGACTATCGAAAACCCGACGGACTCTGTACTATTCACCCTGACAAGGCGATGAACTTCGTGGCAAAACTGCCTGTGGAAGACCTGTGGGGCGTTGGCCCGAAGACTGCACGGCGCATGCATCGCATGGGGATATTCAATGCGCTTCAACTGCGGGCATGTTCGCTCGAGCATCTGAAGATGGTCTTTGGAAAGTCAGGCCCGGCGTTCTATAACTATGCCCGAGGTATTGATGAGCGCCCGGTCGTGGTTGAACGCACGCGGAAATCCGTGGGTTGTGAGCAGACTTTTCTCGAAGATATCAGTTTGCCTTCGGCCTTATTGATAGAACTTTACCACTTGGTTCTTGAGCTTACGACGCGTATCGAAAAGGGGAATTTCGAAGGAAAGACGTTGACTTTGAAAATCAAATACGCCGATTTCAGGCAGATTACGCGCAGCATCACGGGACGAAAGCTGTTGAAAACCAAGGATGATATCCTTCCCTTGGCCAAGCGGTTGCTTCATCTTGTCCATTATGACAATGCACATGCCATTCGTCTCATGGGGCTTTCGGTGTCTAATCCCGGTGGAGAAGACGGGGATGCCGCACCGGAATGGATACAGTTGGAATTGGAGTTTAAGGAAGATAAAAGGGGAAGAAGATAGAAAAGTGAAAGGAGCTATCCTATGTTGATGCGCATGTTTGCTGCGTCAAACATGATTTTCCCTTGCTCGATAAAGCGTGCAAGTGAGCCATTGTCGGCCAATTCACGTGGCGTTCCTACGTGGAGCACGCCATTGTCAAGCAGCCAAAGGCGGTCGGCAACCTGCAAAGCCTGTTCGATATCGTGGGTGGAAAGGAGGATGGTTTTGTTGAGTCTGTGGGCCAATTGGTGCAGCAGCTGCATCATGCTGACCTTGCTCGGGAAATCAAGAAAGGCCGTTGGCTCGTCGAGGAATATCACCGGAGTCTGCTGAGCCAATGCCTTTGCAATCATTGTCTTCTGTCGTTCGCCGTCACTCAGCGTGTGGATGAGTCGCGATTTCAGCGGTGTTATGCCCACCATGGCCATGGCTTCATTGACAATTTGGCAGTCGGCATCGTGCAAATGACCGAAGAAACCCGTGTAAGGATAGCGTCCCATGCTGACAAGTTCGGTCACCGTGATGTTTCCTGCATCCACTTTTGTCGTGAGTACAAGGCCAATCCACTGTGCGAGTTCATGGGGCCTGAGCGAAGAAATGTCTTCTCCGTTGAGCTTTACACAGCCTTTCAGCGGAGGAAGAAAACCCGAGAGCGTGCGCAACAGCGTGGATTTCCCGACACCGTTCGGGCCTATCAAGCACGTGAACTCGCCCGCATGCAGGGCTGCTTGCAGGTCGGCAGCCACCGCTTTGCCCTTATATCCGATGGTTAAATGTTCCAAGGCAATCATTTCCATGCTGCAAAGATAATCATTTATGTGTTGTTTTTCGTATCTTTACAGATGAAAAGAGCATCCTGCAGACGAATGAAATCCATTGCATTGCAATTGAGGCAATACAAGCAAATCAATGAACAAATCCCAAATAGAACCCAAACAAAAGATGATGAAAAACGAATTGAGCATGACTTCCGGTGCACCTTTCCGCGCCATTCTGACATTTGCTACGCCCCTCGTTTTGGGCTATATCCTCCAACAGTTGTATCTGATTATCGATGCGGTGATTGTGGGACGCTGGATAGGGGTCGGTGCATTGGCTGCTGTGGGAGCTTCGAGCAGTATCATGTTCCTTATCATGGGTTTCTGCAACGGTGCGTGTGCTGGCTTTGCTATTCCTATAGCACAGGCCTTTGGTGCGGGCGATCACCACAAGATGCGATGCTATGTGAGCAATGCAATCCGCATAGCTGTCGTGTTGGCCGTGGTGATTACACTTCTCTCCTGTGTGCTGTGTGAGAAGATTCTGAACCTCGTAAACACACCGGCCGATGTGTTTCATGATGCTTACGTGTTTCTTTTCCTGCAATTCTGCACGATTCCTTTCACGATAGCCTATAATCTTCTTGCAGGGCAGATACGTGCATTGGGCAACTCTAAGCAGCCATTTTATTTTCTCATCATATCGTCTGTGCTGAATGTGTTGCTTGATGTGTTGCTTATTCTGATTTTGGGATTAGGCGTCGAAGGTGCGGGAATTGCGACATTCCTGAGTCAGGCTTTTGCCTCATGGCTTTGCTGGAGGTTCATCAGATGCAACATGAGGCAGCTTGTTCCGACGAGTGAGGAAAACAAATTCGACAACAAGAAAATCAGTATTCTGCTGAACAACGGTGTCCCGATGGGGCTGCAATTCTCGATCACGGCTATTGGCATCATTATGTTGCAAAGTGCCAACAATGCGCTTGGAACGGTATATGTGGCTTCGTTTACGGCGGCGGTACGCGTGAAATACCTTTTCACGTGCGTGCTTGAAAACATCGGTGTTGCCATGGCTACCTATTGCGGACAGAACATCGGAGCGCAGAGGCTCGACCGTGTAAAGGCCGGTGTGCGCGATGCCATGTGGCTTATGACAGCCTATTTCGTGCTCACAGTGGCAGTCATCTATCCTTTTGCCGATGAGATGATGATGCTTTTTGTCAACAGTGGTGAACAGGAAGTGATTGCCAATGCTGCTCAGTTGATGCGTATTTCCAACTGGTTCTATCCTGCATTGGGCGTGCTTGTGATTTTGCGTTACAGCATCCAAGGACTCGGGTATAGCAATCTGAGCATGATGAGTGGGGTGATGGAGATGCTGGCCCGCTGCGGTGTGAGTCTCTGGATGGTGCCGGCAATGGCTTGGTTGGGTGTCTGTTATGCAGACCCCGTGGCTTGGTTGATGGCCGATCTGTTCCTTATTCCGGCCTACTTCTGGCTCTTGAGAAGATTGAAAGAAAAGGTTGTAAGCGTATAAAAGAGTCTTGTTGAACAGCGATGCTTTGGGCATTGTCTGTAGAGGTTACGGGGGTGGCGACTGAAAAGCGCCACCCCCGTAGTTCATCTAAGGCGACAGAGTGGAGGCTGCTGAGAGCTTTGGTGGAGAAATAAGTGGCTTTCGTGGAGTTTTGTACAAATTTGGAATGTTTTTGTATGAAAGTTCTATATCAGACGAAACGTTTTATCTACTTTTGCGAAAACAAACTGACAATTTATATATAACCTTTTTTATTAGTCATGAGTAATATAAGGAAAACAATTACCCAAAGAAGCATTTTGTCATTGATTTTGATGTTTACATCAGTGATAATGTGTGCCCAGATTAAAATCTCCGGGGTTGTGAAAGACAATACGGGAGAGACTATGCCGGGTGTGAGTGTGATGGTTAAGGGTACAACAACCGGTGTCGTTACCGACGTGAATGGCCTTTTCAGTCTGCAAACCAATCGTAAGGATGCTGTTCTTACGTTCTCTTTCCTCGGTTATACAACCTTGGAACTGAAGGCCCAACCGGGCAAGTTGATGAATGTCACGCTGCAGGAAGACAACAAGGTGCTTGATGAAGTCGTGGTGGTTGGCTATCAGGAAGTGAGAAAACGCGACCTGACAGGTTCTGTTGCCAAGGCCGACATCACTTCGCTGACGAGTACTCCTGTTTCTTCGTTCGACCAGACTTTAGGTGGTCGGTTGGCAGGTGTCAACGTGTCATCAAATGAGGGCATGCCCGGTGGAAGCATGAATATCGTCATCCGAGGCAATAACTCTTTGACGCAGGAGAATTCTCCTTTGTATGTTATCGACGGTTTTCCGGTGGAAGATCCGAGTATCGCCAGCTCTATCAATCCGTCGGATATTGCATCAATCGACGTGTTGAAAGATGCTTCGGCCTCTGCGATTTATGGTGCACGAGGTGCAAACGGTGTAATCATCATCGTTACGAAGAGCGGTAAAGTGGGCAAGCCGAAGGTGCATTATGACGGCAGCCTCGGTTGGCAGAGCGTAACGAAGAAGATACCAATGATGAACGCTTATCAATTCGTTGCACTTCAGAACGAAATGTATCCGAAGATTGTTGAAAAGTCTTATCTTTCACTTTATGATGGAAAGCAATGGACTTTGGATGATTATAAGAATGTTCCCCAGTATGATTGGCAGGACATGATTTTCCGGACTGCACCGCTTCAGAACCACAATGTGAGTCTGACAGGTGGTAGCGAAGAGGTTCGTTATACAGCTTCCTTGTCTTATTTCGATCAGGATGGTATCGTGTTGAAGTCTAATTACAATCGTCTTCAGGGTCGTTTGGCTACGACAATCAAGTATAAGAAGTGGAAGGCTAACTTCAATATCAACTATTCTCAGGCTCGTCAGATGGGGCAGTCTCCATCGCAGGCATCACATTCTGGTATGAATAACCTGTTTTACAGTGTGTGGGGTTATCGTCCGGTTACACAGCCGGGTGTTCCGCTTCATTCCCTTGTTGAAAATGCAACCGATGATGATGTGAACAACACCAACGACTATCGTTTCAATCCGATTATGTCGTTGAACAACGAATATAACAAGCGTACGACGACCTATATGCAGTTCAATGGATTTGTAGAGTATGAGCTGATGAAAGGATTGCGTTTCAAGGTTTCCGGTGGTTATACAGATAATCGCATGGATACTGATAACTTCAACAACTCGAAAACCCGCTATGGTGGTCGCACATCTATAGAAAAGGTGAATGCACAGGTTATCCGTGCTAAGCGTGCCACTTGGCTGAATGAGAATACGCTGACCTGGCAGACTAATCTGCAGAAGCGCCATTATTTCAATTCTCTGTTGGGTTTCTCTCTGCAGAATTCGGATTATGAATACTATCGTTTCAAGACTATCCGCATTCCTAATGAAAACCTCGGTATGGCAGGAATGAGCGACGGTACACCTACGATTACGCGTTCGGAGAAGTCTTCTTGGGCGATGATGTCTTATTTCGGACGTTTCAACTATAATTATAAGTCAAAGTATTATGCTACGGCAACCATGCGTGCTGACGGCAGTTCAAAGTTCCGTGGCAGTAATCGTTTTGGTTATTTCCCATCCGGTTCTTTAGCTTGGAACTTCACAGAAGAGAAGTTCATGAAGCCCGTTAAGGACATTGTGAACAGTGGAAAGCTGCGTTTGAGCTGGGGTCTTACAGGTAATAACCGCGTAGGAGAATATGACACTTATGGTATTTATCAGTTGTTGAAAGACCGTACGGGCGACCTGCTTTCGTTGGGAAGTGTTCCAAGTGGCGTTTATCCTTATAATAATGATAATACGAATGTAGGTATGGTTCCGGTTTCAATCCCTAACAAGGACTTGAAGTGGGAGACCACGGAGCAGTGGAACTTGGGTGTAGACCTCGGTTTCCTCAACGATCGTATTGGTTTGACCATTGATTTATATCGCAAGGTGACACGCGACCTTCTGTTGGTATCAAGTCTTCCTTTGTCTTCTGGATTTATCAGTGCAACAAAGAATATCGGGAAGGTTAGAAACCAAGGTCTCGAGCTGACACTCAACACTACGAATGTCAAAACCAAGCATTTTACATGGACAACCAACTTCAACATCGCATTCAACCGCAATAAGGTGTTGGCACTTTCAGAAAACCAGACCGCATTGCTTACGGCAGCACAGTTCGACCAGAACTTCAACTCACAGAGCAGTTACATTGCTAAGGTTGGTCAATCTATGGGTTCCATGTATGGTTATATCTACGAAGGAACCTATAAGTACGAGGATTTTAACAAGTCGGGCAATACCTATACGCTGAAGTCTAACGTGCCTCACTACGCTTCGGAAGCCAATACACAGCCTGGTATGCCTAAATATCGTGATTTGAATGGTGACGGTGTCATTGACAGTAATGACCGTACGGTTATCGGTAACGGTCTTCCTAAGCATACAGGTGGTTTCACCAACAACTTCAACTATCGCGATTTCGACCTCAGTATCTTCTTCCAGTGGTCTTATGGCAACGATGTGTTAAATGCCAACCGCTTGATGTTTGAAAGTTCATGGAACCGCACACGTGAACTTAACCAGTATGCCAGCTATGCAGAACGCTGGACAGAGAGCAATCCAACGAGTAACATTCCACGTGCAACTTCATCAAGTTCAAACCGTGTTTTCTCTTCACGTATCATTGAGGATGGCTCATTCCTGCGTCTGAAGACGGTGACTTTGGGTTACACAGTGCCACGTAAGATGATTTCTCGTGTGGGTATCGAACAGCTCAGAGTCTATTTTGCTGCACAGAATCTATTTACAATTTCCAACTACAGCGGTTATGATCCGGAGGTTTCTATCAGGGAGAGTGCCCTGACTCCGGGCCTGGATTTCTCTGCATATCCACGTGCTCGAAGCTTCAGTTTCGGTATTAATCTTGGTTTCTAACTATTAACTACGACGCATTATGAAAGTATCTAAAATACATATTATTATAATGTTGGCCTTTATGTCATTGGCTTCAAGCTGTAATTTCTTAGACAAAGAGCCAACATCCACGACCTCTGGAAGTTATTTCAAGAGCGAAGCTGAAGCTGAAACATTTCTCAAAGGAATTTATGCTCCGCTTACAGAGACTTCTTTCTATGGTAATGATTATTTCTTTCTTGTAGGAGGTGATGACCTTGAAGCTTATGGTGGACCAGGACGTTCACCATCGACAAGAGGACTTATCTGTAACAATGCCAACAGCAGTGACCCTGCAGTTACAGCTTTCTGGTATACACTCTATGTTGGAGTGAACCGTGCAAATATCTTTTTGGAAGAAATAGATAAAGTGCCGGAACTATCAACATCTTCTGCAAAAAGACTGACTGCAGAGGCTCGTTTCCTGCGTGCTTTCTACTATTTCAATCTTGTTCAGTGCTGGGGTGATGTGCCTCTCAAGACCAGTTCCACGCAATCTGTGAAAGGTCTGCAGATTGCCCGTACACCGAAAGCAGAGATTTATGACTTCATTTGCAAGGAAATGGAGGAAAGTGTAGATGGTCTTAAGAAAGCTTCTGAAGTGGGTTATTTGCCTGGAGGCTTGACAAAGTCTGCGGCTTGGGGTATCTTGGCACGCGTTTATATGTTTCGTGCGGGTGAATGTTATCGCGATAATACTGCGCCTGATGAAACCGTGCGTAAAGAATACTTCACAAAGGCTGATACCTTTGCACAGAAGGTTATGCATGAAGGACATACGCTTGCACCCAATTATTGGGATTACTTTATTGATCAATGTTCTGATAAATACAATACAACTGGTAAGGAAAGTATTTGGGAAGCGGAGTTTACGGGTAACTATAGTACCGATACTCGTACGGAAGGACGCGTTGGAAATATCATTGGTATACAGGCTCCCGACCTCTCAAGTAAGATAGAACTTAAGGGGAAAGCTGATCCCGGATTTGGTTATTGCTTCTTCTGGAGCACGCCGAAGCTTTATGAACTCTATGAAGCTAATTCGGATAAGAACCGCATGAACTGGAGTATTGCACCATTCTCTTATACGCAATCAAAGACAGGTAATGGCGTTGATGGTCGTATGTTTGAGAAAGGTAAACTTCAAGAAGTAAAGAATCAGTATTACAGTAAATCGTACAGTTACGGTGATAAGCCTTCAACATCTAAGGTTGGTGACCGAGAGAAGGCTACAGCATCAACGGATTACAGCCGTATGTGTGCTAAATGGCGTCGCGAATATGAACCGGATAAGAAGAATAAGAATTTTACATTGGTCAACTTCCCAATCCTTCGTTATGCTGATGTGCTGTTGATGATTGCCGAATGTGAGAATGAAATCCATGGCGGTCCTACCGCTTTGGCTTATCAGTGCATTAATGAAGTACGCAAACGTGCCGGTATTTCATCCCTTTCAGGACTTGATCAGGAGAATTTCCGCAATGCCGTTAAGGATGAACGTGCCATGGAATTGTGTTTTGAGATGACACGTCGTTTCGATTTGATTCGTTGGGGTGACTTCAAAAAGAACATGAATGAATTGGCAGCAAGGGCAAAAAGTGGCACCAACTGGAACCTTGGCCCGTCGAATGTCTACACCTATTTCCAGGTGTCAGATGCTTATAACTATTTCCCAATTCCATCAAATGAAATGGCTATTAACAAGAAAATCACAGCCAACAACCCTGGATGGTAGGACTCATGAAGGCAGGAAAGACCGTGTCTTTCCTATGCCTTTTGTGATTTAATAGTGATTAAAAATATGATAATCCAATAAAAAACAAACGACATGAAACGATATATATATTTATTGCTTCCGCTATTAGCCTTTGCATTCGTAAGTTGCGAAGACGAATTAAAAGAAGAAGCGGCCTTGAGTGTTTCGGTGCTAACCAATAATAACGTACAGCAATCGGGCGACAAAATTACAGTAAAGAAGGGCTCACAGTTGAATTTCATTCTGAAAGGAGATCCTGATTTTATCACTTTCTTCAGTGGAGAAGCAGGACATCAGTATATCTATAAAGATCGCGATCAAGTAGCATTAGAGGATATAGTTTCTTCTAAGCTGACATTCTCTGTGTGGTATCAGTATGGAAATGCAGCCACAGCAGCTAATTTGATGAAGCTTTATATCTCGGATTCTTTCACTGGTTTGGCAAAGAATAATTTCAAGGAAGACTCTGTTTTGGTAGAGGGCTTCGCATGGAATAACCTTGTTGACCCTTCAAGTCTGCCTTCTGCACCGAGCAATGCAGCTCATGCGACTAAGTATGAGGTTGATTTTACGCCCTATCTTGGTAAGCGTATGACAATAGCAGCTTGCTATAAGCCTACCTTAAATACAGCAGCACAGCCTCGTGTAAACTTCGTTGGTATGAAGATTGAAAATACAATGAAGGATGGCTCTATTACAACGCTCTATGCAAATGGTTTCAATTTCACCCCTGTTAACATGATGTGCCACCACAAACTGGCCGATCAAAAATCAATGACTGCTAATCGTGAATATGGAACTGTAACCAATAATGTAAGTGGTATCTGGAACCTTGCAGGAGCATCAAAGGGAGATTTCTCTATTCATAGCTCAAACGGCGGAGCTAAACTGAAGTACAGTTGGTTGGTTTCTGATATGATTATGGCCAATGCTTGCTCTCCAGACTATGGTACTGCCATTAAGAATGTGACCGAAAGTCTGTCTTCTTACACCCATATATATAAT
>NZ_KV817549.1:15671-37652 GCF_001814685.1 Prevotella sp. HMSC077E09
CTTCTTACACCCATATATATAATAAGGTGGGAACTTACAAGGCTGTTTTCGTTGCAACAAATAGCAACTATAAGGCCGAGAGTAAAGTGGTGAGAGAATTGAATATCGAAGTCGTTGATTAAGGGTATGAATAAGAATCGATTGAAACGAGCGCTTATAGGCCTTTGTTGCTTGGCTTTTTCGTCATCTTTGCATGCACAGATGTATGATGATACTCGCATGCTTTCATTTGAAACGCCAAAGGAACTACAATATCTCAAGGCCGAAAAGTCAACTACAGTCCTTTCTGATCGTCATTTCAGAAATGGCAAGAAGTCGTTGGAATGGACATTTAAACCAGGCGGAAAGCTGATGATCAACAAAGATTTGCAGTTTGATCCGCACATCAAGGGAAGTCGTGACAACTACCTCTCTGCTTTCATTGTGTGGCTCTATAATGAGGAGCCATTGGCCGGAAAATCTGTTGTTTTCAGATTTTGCAAGCAGGGTAAGACTTGCACTTCATTCCAGATGAAACTCAATTTCAAGGGTTGGCGCGGTGCATGGGTATGCTATGAACGCGACATGGAAGGTAAACCAGAGATAGGTATGGACCAGATTGTGGTTGAAGCACCTGATGTAGCTGGTAAACTCTATGTGGATCACATGATTACAGCTATCAAGGTGGATCCTCGTTATCAGACAGCTGACGAGCAAGTACCTTTCGTCAATGCTAAAACAACTAACGACTGGCTTCAGGTTTTGAAGAATTCCGTCCGCAAGTCTGATATTCCTTTGACTCCTGTAACAGCACAGCAGGTACAGGAAATGCGCGTAATGGAATCACGTTTCCGCAGTTTGATTTATACACCTGCCAAGCTTTATCCGAAGCAAATGGAAAGCATGCGAAATAAGTTTGACAGCTATAAAATCAAGAAAAAGAAGGGACTCATTACGGGTACTCCTATCTGGTATGTGCGTCATGCAGAGGCTTATGAGCGCATGCTTCCCAAGTGGGATAAGGAAATTCTTACTCGCACGGGCTATGAAATGAATGATTATTTCAAGCTCATGCAGCAGATTGCTATTGGCTATAACAATGCCAAGGAGGAAGAAGACAAGAAGGAATTGCGCAACATGTTCATGCTGATGTATGAGAATATCACCGATCAAGGTGTGACATGGGGCTCATGCTGGGGGAATATCCACCATTATGGCTACAGTCTCCGCAGCATGTATATTGCTTATTTCCTGATGAAGGATGTGCTGAAAGCCGAAGGCAAGTTGGATGAAGCCGTAGCAACGATGACTTGGTATGGTCAGTTGCGTCAGGTATATGTGAAGCCAACAGGCAATGGAATGGACATGGATACATTCAATACTGCTTCTGTAGGCTGTATGGCGAGCATCATGTTAATGGACGATTCGCCAGAGAAGGTGCAATATCTCCGTTCATGTTCTCGGTGGCTTGACTGGGGCTGCCGTCCTGCACCAGGCTTGATGGACTCTTTCAAGATTGATGGATCAGCCTATCATCACTGCAACAACTATCCCGCTTATGCTGTAGGAGGTCTGAATGGAGCCACTCAGATGATTTATATTCTTAGTGGAACCGAATTTGCTGTGGGCGAATTGGCACATCAGACTGTAAAGAATGCGCTTCTTGCTATGCGCTTCTATTGCAACAAACTGAATTTTCCATTGTCAATGTCTGGCCGTCATCCCGACGGGAAAGGTCGTCTGACGCCTATCCATTATGCTTTTATGGCATGGGCCGGAACACCTAATCGTGACAATAAACTCGATGAAACAATGGCTTCTGTCTATATGCGATTGACACAGAATGCAACAAACAGCAAGGAAAAGCAAATCTATCGCGAGTTTAACCTGAAGGGCATCAAGCCGGAAACTGACCCACAAGGTAATCTCAGCTTGGGCTATGCATGTGTTTCTGTACAGCGACGAGACAATTGGTCGGTTGTTGTTCGTGGTATGAGTCGTTATCTGTGGAGTAGCGAACACTATACAGGAGAAAATCTCTATGGTCGCTATTTGGGCTATGGTAGTCTGTATGTGTCGACAGCTCCGAATGGTGTTGATGTCACTCCAAAGACGAGTGGCTGGCAGGAAGACGGCTACGACTGGAACCGTATCCCTGGTGCAACGAGCATTCATTTGCCACTTGATGACTTGAGAGCAAAGATTCGCAATGTCGATATATCTTCAGGTGTTGAGGAAATGCTGTTCTCTGATGAAGCTTTCGCTGGTGGTTTGTCTCAGTTGGGTGCTAATGGTAACTTCGGTATGAAGTTGCATGAGCACGATAAATACAATGGTTCATTCCGTGGGCGCAAGTCATACCACTTCTTCAATGGTGATATTATCTGTCTTGGAAGTGACATTGAGAACAACGATAAGCAGAATAACACCGAGACAACCATCTTCCAGTCGGCAGCTACCGATGCACAAACTTTGGCTTATTGGCAGTCTTATAAGGATGGCAGCAAAACTTGGTTGGATCCACAGGGCACGGGTTATTATTCTCCCAATCCATGTATCTTCACAGGTCTTGTTCGTCAGCAGGCACGAAACAACGACACAGATAAGCCGGATGAAGGGCAGTGGGCCTCTCTGTATATCAACCATGGAAAGGCTCCCAAAAATGCCGGTTATGAGTATGCCGTATTGCCCAAAACATCTCCCGAAAGATTGAAAGCTATTGAAACCAAGCCCTTCTATACAGTAATTAAGAAAGATAAGAATGCACATATCGTTCGACATGATGCCACACAGACGCTGTCTTATGTCATCTTCGAAACACCGAAGTCGATACTTCCAGGCGGGCCATTGCTCCAGACAGATACAACTTGTCTCGCAATGATACGTCAATTGGCCAAACGAAAGATGGTATTGACCGTTGCCCAGCCCGATCTTAATCTTTATCAAGGACCAAGTGACGATGTCTATAAAGACGGGAAGCGTGTTGAACGCAGTATCTATGGCCGTCCTTGGATTAAGAATGCAAGTCAGGAAATTCCTGTTCGCGTGACTTTGTTGGGCAAATGGAGTTTCACTCCGACTGCTGATGTCCGTTTGATTGACTTGAACGACAAGACCACAACAATCGAAATAAAGTGTAAGGACGGATTAAGTTATGATATTGAACTAAACAAACTATGATATGAATATACGAAAATTACTACTTGCCGCAGGAGCCTTTTTATTGGTTCCAAGCCTCAGCTATGCTGGAGACAAAGACATGAACAGCGTGATTAACGAGGATATTACCTTTGCAACACGCCAGTATTCACTGATGCTCGATCAGGTTGGACGAGAAGGGAAGATACGTATTCCCAAGACTATCGACAAGCTTGGACGCATGGTCTATATTCCAACTGATGACTGGTGCTCTGGTTTTTTCGCAGGAAGTCTGTTTTATCTCTACCAGCTTACCAACGATAAGTCGTGGTTGAAGCAGTCAAAGCGTTTCACTGAGGCCTTGGATTCTATTCAATATCTTAAGTGGCACCATGATGTGGGCTTTATGATTGGCTCCAGTTATCTGAACAATTATCGACTCAATCCTACAAAGGCATACAAGAAAGTCATTATTCAAACTGCTAAATCACTATGCACTCGCTTTCGTAAGAAAGCAGGTGTCATCCAGTCGTGGAACGTTGACAGAGGTTGGCAGTCAAAGCGCGGTTGGAGCTGTCCGGTTATCATTGACAACATGATGAACCTTGAATTACTTTTTGAGGCAACACGTCTGAGCGGTGACTCTACTTATTGGAAAATTGCGGTTTCACATGCCGATAAGACTATGGAGAACCAGTATCGTCCCGATGGTAGCTGTTTCCACGTTGTGGATTATGACCCGACAACAGGTGCTGTGTTACACCGTCAGACAGCCCAGGGCTATGCAGACAATAGTGCTTGGGCACGTGGACAGGCATGGTCTGTATATGGTTACACTACCTGTTATCGCTATACTCACGACCGTAAATACCTTGACCGAGCTGTTAAGTCGCTGAATTTTATGATGCAAAATCCTAATCTCCCGGATGACCTTGTGCCTTATTGGGACTTCGATGCACCTAATATTCCCAACGAACCTCGTGATGCTTCTACAGCCGCTTGTGTAGCTTCTGCACTTTATGAAATGGACACCTACCTTCCGGATAACGGCTATGCAACATTGGCCGACAGAATTATACGCTCACTTTCCACGCCTGCTTATCGTCCAGCTTTAGGCAAGAACGGTTGTTTCTTGCTGATGCATTCTGTAGGAAGCATTCCTCATAACAATGAGATAGATGTGCCATTGAATTATGCAGATTATTATTTCCTTGAAGCATTGACGAGAAGAAAATGAAAAATATGAAGTTTTTTGCCAGCGTATTGGCCTTATGCCCACAGGCATTCTGCGCCATGGGCAGTGAAACTGTGCCGCCCAATGTAATCTATGTATTCCCCGATCAGTTCCGAAATGCAGCCTTGGGAGTATGGCAGAAGCCCGGTTTCTCTAATCATGTGAAGTTCAAAGGCGATCCTACCCATACGCCTCGTCTGAATGAGTTCGCTCGGGAATCTGTAGTGTTAACCTCTGCCATGAGCAACTTCCCTTTGAGCAGTCCTCATCGTGGGAGTCTTCTGACGGGTATGTATCCTAACCGAAGCGGTGTTCCTGTAAATTGCAACTCGTCTCGTCCGTTTAGTTATATCCGTCCTGAAACAGTCTGTATGGGCGATGTTTTCAGTAGGGCTGGCTACGACTGTGGTTATATTGGAAAGCTACATGCCGACCGTCCCGAGCGCAACGACCCTGAACACCCCGGACATTATGTGGAAGACAAATTGCCGGTGTGGGATGCTTACACGCCGGCAGAGCGTCGACATGGATTTAATTTTTGGTATTCCTATGGCACATTTGATGTGCATAAGAACCCACATTATTGGGATACGAATGGCAAAAAGCATGAACCTCATGAATGGTCACCATTACATGAAGCTCATGTTGCTGCTGACTATATACGCAATAAGGGTGGAGTGCGCGATGCAAAGCGTCCATTCTTCCTGATGGTGGCCATGAACCCGCCCCACAGTCCGTATCGTTCTGAAGATGATTGCATGCCCGAAGACTATGCATTATATAAGGATAAGCCCATCGACAGTCTGCTTGTGCGCGACAATGCTGTGCGAACAATGGATAAATCTAAGTCGGCTGCTTACTATTTTGCATCTGTCAGTGGAGTAGACAGAGCTTTCGGACAGATCCTTGATGCCTTGAAAGAGGCAGGCTTGGAGGGTAACACGATTGTCGTTTTTGCTTCAGACCATGGCGAAACCATGTGCAGCCAAGGAACCGATGACCCTAAAAATTCACCTTATTCAGAGTCGATGAATATTCCTTTCATGGCTCGTTATCCAGGGCATCTGAAACCAAGAGTCGACTCTCTTCTCTTGTCTTCGCCCGACATTATGCCTACAGTTCTCGGACTGGCGGGCTTGAGTAAGAATATTCCTGCTACGGTTCAGGGTCGTGACTACTCTTCACTTTTCATCAATGGTCACGCTGCTATGAAGCGTCCTGATGCCGCTCTTTACATTCAGAATATGGACGGTAACAAGGGAAAAGACGGTGTTGTCACTGACTATTTCCCCTCGGCACGTGGTATAAAGACAAGCCGTTACACATTAGCTTTTTACATTGGTCGCAAGAATAAGCTGAAGAAAGTGCTCTTTTTTGATGATTGGAACGACCCTTATCAGATGCATAACATCGCTCCGGAGACACGAAAGGCTGATTATCAAGCACTCTGTTGCAGGCTTGGAGAACTGTTGAAAGAAATTGACGACCCATGGTATAAGCAACTTATTCTAAACAATCTAATCAAATACCGAAAATGAAACAATCAAGAAAACTATGGTTGTTGGGCTGCCTGTTGGCAGCCACGCCACTTTATGCACAGCAAGCAAGCACTACAGCTTGGAACGAATTCGATACTAATTCCAATAAGAATGTGCTCTTAGACTTCTCGTATGCAGGCTATAATCATGGTTTGTCATTGCCTGATGAGAACCATTCTGGCTATACAACCTATAATGTAGTTGATTATGGGGCTGTTCCTAACGATGGAAAGTCTGACCGTGAAGCACTGAAAAAGATTATTACAGCAATAGGAAAGAAAGCCAATGCTCGCGCCATTATCTATTTCCCGGAGGGTGAATTTATTCTTCATACAGCTGCGGATGACGTTGATGATGCAAAGACAAGCAAGAAGAAGTCAGAGTGTCTCAACCTTGTTATGGGACAGGTAATATTGAAAGGTGCGGGTCGCGATAAGACTATTCTCACGATGGATGCGCCAATGTTGCCTGCAAACGAAAAGGTAATGTACAGTTCTCCGACACTGCTTTCTATTCGAAATAACGGCACAAGTACCCCTGAAACCTATGCAAAGGTAAAAGGAACGGCTACAAAAGGTACGTTTAAAGTTACGGTTGACAATGCTTCAAAACTAAAGGTTGGACAGTGGGTGTGTCTGAAAATGAAGCCAAATAAAGATGAAAAGATTATCAAAGAGGAGCTTTTAGGACGTAATCCCGAGTCTACAATGACCAATCTCACACAGAGTGGCGTCACCGTTATCGACTATCATCAGATTAAATCCATTTCAGAAACGGACATTACCTTTGAGGAACCCATCATGCGTGCTGTCAAATCAGGCGAAGATTGGGAAGTCATTGAATACAAACATCATGAGGGTGTGGGCGTGGAAGACCTCACCTTCCGTGGCAATGCCAAACCTAATTTCAAACATCATGGTTCTTGGCAGGACGATGGAGCCTACAAACCAATCAACTTTGTGCGTCTTGTCAACTCTTGGATGCGCCGTGTAAGATTTGAAAACATCACTGAATGTGCCACCTTCCAAGACTGTGCCAACGTAATATGTTATGATGTTGAGATTACCGGAAACCGTGGACATTCAGCCGTTCGTATGGCTGGTTCATCACGTGGACTCATTGCCAACGTCTATGATAATACGCATGGTTATTTGACAAGTGACAAGAACTTTGCCGATCAGCGCACTGGTTTGGGCCAGTATCATGCTTGCGGTATATCAAAACACAGTATCGGTAACGTTATCTGGAATTGCACTTGGGGTACTGACGACTGCTTTGAAAGCCATGCCACACAGCCTCGCGCGTCGCTCTTTGACTGCTGTAAGGGTGGTTTCATGCAGTTGCGTATGGGTGGCGATAAGTCGCAGTTACCCAATCATCTCGATGATCTTACGATATGGAACTTTGATTGTACGGCCATTAATCCTGCTGAAATGCCATTTAAATGGTGGGAAAATGGCACTAATAAGTGGTACAAAACGTTGCCTCCAACCATAGTAGGTATGCATGGTACGAAAGTGGATTTTGCTGATAATCAGACGAAACGTGACGAGGCAAACGGACAGGAAGTAAGTCCTCGCTCACTCTATGCTGCTCAGTTGGAAAAGCGCTTGGGCTATCTCCCCGATTGGGTGAAGCAACTCGATGCGCAGGCAAAAGAAGCAAAGAAAACCTGGGATTTTACAGTAATGTCTACCACGGATGAAGACAATCTGAAGCAGGATACCAAGTGGGATGATGCTGCTAATGCTGGTCTTAATTATTATTCCAACAAACAGAATATCGGTAGTGCAAGTGGTACAAAGAAGCCTAAGTTTGAAGAAATCAAGACATATACCACCCCTCTTTCTGCCAATGGTAAGGAATTGGAAGGCATGAAAGGTCTTCATTTCGGCCTTTATGTGAACGGAGTATGTAAGGCTTTGGGTGTAGGTAAATTCATGATTTGCCATGATGAAGCGCATCGCATGCTGCGATTGAATGCAAGGGGCATTGCCATTGTTATCCCAAACTGCAAGAAAGGACAGACGGTTATTGTGCATAGTAAGCCTACAAGCAGGACAGCTAAGAACTATTTCAAGACAGAATGCAATTTAGATATTAAGCAGGGGTTTGCTGAACCCGAAGATGGTGCACTCGTGCAAGAGAGCATTGGAACGGTGAATGCCGACGGAGATGTTGTGCTGACGAGCACCAATGGCCTTTTCTTGTATGACATTATCTTGAAAGATGCAGCAGGAAAGGTTATCCCAACAGGCTTGACAAAGCGTTTTGCAGACAATCATAAGCAACAGTCTGGCGTGCCTTATAATCTGCAAGGACAGCGCGTTGACAGGAATTATAAAGGTGTTGTAATTCAAAATGGCAAGAAAACTATTCAGAAATAAATCTGTGAGAGGGGCAGTACGGCTTTTTACCTGCTGCTCCTTAATCTTCCTCCCGATGGTTTCGAGAGGGCAGAAAGTCAATATTACAGTCAGCAATTCCACATCGGAGCAGCGTTCTGAAGTAGTCGAAATTGATGTCCGTAAGGTTTATCAGCGGTTGCAGTCTGCCTATGGTTCGCCGTTGATTGTACGTAATGCTTTCGGCCAGCAAGTGGCTTCTCAGCTCACGTCTGACAGCTTGTTGCTTGTTGATGCAGCTGTCTTCCCAAAGCGAAAGACCATGTTTACTGTCACTAAGGGCGTCCCCCGCAACTTCAAGAGTGCTGTTGACGGACAGCTTTATGCCTGGCGTGTGGACGATTTCACATGGGAAAACGACCGTTGTGCCTATCGTGCTTACGGCCCGGCTTTGCAGCGCACAGGCGAGAAAGCCTTTGGAATTGACGTATGGTTGAAGTCAGTTCCTTATTTGGTTGTTGCTGATCGCTATGCCAATGTCTATGCAGCCAACCAGGAGGAAAAGCGACTTCGCAGGCAGGGAGAAACCGAAGCTGCTGACAGTATCAAGCGCGATTTCTCGTTACATCTTGACCATGGCAACGGACTTGATTGCTATAATGTCGGGCCAACGTTGGGATGTGGCGCACCTGCACTGATGAATGGCGACAGTATTGTCATGCCCTACTGCTTCAGTTCCTACCGTGTGTTAGATAATGGGCCACTGCGTTTCCGTGCAGAGTTCGTCTATCAGCCCACGGATGTGAATGACGAGAAAGGACTTGTTGAGCACCGTTTGATTACACTTGATAAGGGGGCAAGCTTCAATCGCGTCATCGTTTGGTATGAGAACCAGCGTCGTCCGCAGCCATTCTGCTCCGGATTTGTCGTTCATGACGAGGGAAGTGAGACGGTACATTTAGGGAGAAACCTCGTAGAATATGCCGATCCTACCGACAACCCCTCTGGTCATGGCTTCCAAATCTATGTTGCAGCGCTTTTTCCCAAAGGCAAAGTGCGCTCACGTTTGCTGAAAAACACCCGCTTGGGTAAGGGAATTGCCGGTCACGCTATTTGCGAAACAACCATCCGTCCCAATGAAAAGGTTACCTATTATTTCGGTGCAGGATGGATAGGTTCGGGCATTAGCAACCAGAAAGCATGGCAACTTGAAATATCTTCTTTCATGGAGGGATTGGATAAACCGCTTAGGGTGAACGTGGAATAATCGCCAACACAGAATTCCATATATTCTCTTTCAGTCCCCTTCTGCCTTACTTCATTTCGCAAGTTTGCGTATAGTGTTCTAAGGTTTCAAGGGGAAAGAAACCTTACTTGCAGATTTCTTGGCAAGTATACGGTGGCTTTTCCGGCCACCGTAAATAATTTTAAACAACTGGTTTTAATGGAGAGTTATAGGTGAAGAAGCCCTCTCTCTAACCTGTTTCTGTAAACTTTCTCTCCTCGTTTTTAACATTTGGTAGTTTCAACTACCAAATGCGAATTTACTTAAGTTTTTTGTAAAAAACAAATTTCGGTGTCCTAAAGTTAAGTTTCTTCCTGGGTCTGTCATTTAATTTGGCTTTTATCGCGTAAAATACGGCAAATCACACGATAATATGACACAAATCATTTCAAAAAATCATTTGCTTTTATGTTTGATGAGCCTTATTCTCCGAGACTTCTATATAGGTCTACGACACAGGAAAGCTGCTGTTGACGAGTTTCAAGCAGTTCCATTTGGGCATCAAGTGCATCGCGTTCGGCCTCAAGTACATCGAGATAAGTAGCTCGTCCGTTCATATAGAGTTGATGAGACACCTCAACCGAGTGTTCCAAAGTCTTCACTTCTTCCTCTTTTAGCGCATAATAGGCGGCGAGATTCTTATGCTTTGACAGCAGCGTACATACCTCAGAATAAGCTGTGAGCAGTGTTTTGTCATATTCATATAAGGCTTGTAGCTGTGCGGCATCAGCCTGTTGGAAGTTAGCTTCGATAGCTTTTCGGTTGATAAGTGGTGCAGTTAGTCCTCCCACGACACTGTAAGCGAGCGACTTTGGCATACGCGTTAGGTAGGTAGGGTTAAAGGCTTCAAGTCCTAAAGTGGCACTAATGTTTACCGAAGGCATGAAGGCTTTGCGCGCTGTTTCTACGTCCCAATGCGCTGCAGCGAGTTCATGTTCAGCCTGACGGATATCGGGTCGGTGGCTCAGGAGATTGGAAGGAAGTCCTGTAACGATTGTTTTCACATCTTCATTCAACAACTGTTTGGCGTCTCGTTGAATAGGCGTTGGGTAACGACCCAGCAGTAAGTTGAGTGCATTTTCACATTCAGTAATCTCTTGTTTCAATGCAAACTCCTGCGAACGCGCCTTTGCAAGCTCTGCTTTGAACTTCTCAACAGCCAGTTCTGTGTCGCTATCGGCCTCCTTTTGTATCTCTGCTATCTTCTCCGCCTGACGCTGAAGATCGATATATTTGCGTATAAGTGCGAGCTTGTTATCTAAGGCCAACAAGGTATAATAATTGCTTGCGACTTGTGAAATCAATGAAGCGCGCACGGCATTCTGGCCTTCTAAGGTTGCCAAATAACGCTCGACAGCTGCTTTCTTGCTTGACTTCAACTTGCCAAAGAGGTCGAGTTCCCAGTCAAAGGCAAAGCCAGGGTGATAGTTCATGAGTGGATCGGGGATGAGTTTTCCTGGAGTCATCTCGGTAGAAGCATTGCCGGCACCCTCACTTGTGTATCGTCCGGCCTTGCTAACTCCTACTTCTGCCCCCACGGAAAGCGATGGAAGCATGGCTCCTTTGGCTGCAATCATTCCGCTTTTTGCTACAGCTATCTGCTGCAATGTTATCTTTAAGTCTTGATTATTGGCTAAAGCGGAGTCGATAAGTGCCTTGAGTTGTGGGTCGGTGAAAAACATTTTCCATGACGTAGGCGTAGTCTTCGCCGTTAGCGTATCACCATTATATTGCGTGGGTAGCTGCAAACGCGTGCGGCTATTGACTTGCGTCGCTTGGGGAGTCTTGCAAGATGACACTCCGATGGCAAGCAGAATAAGAAGGAAAATATTATTTCTTTTCATCATTTTCAAGTTTATATCGTTTGTCTTTCTCCTCAGTCAATGGCTTGTTTCGTTGGTAACGAACCATCTTTACATGGTCGGCCATACGCCCAAAGATATAATACAATCCCGGAACGAGAATGAGTCCGAAGCATGTTCCGAATAGCATTCCACCTGCAGCTGCCGTGCCAATGGTTCGGTTTCCAATAGCCCCTGCACCATGAGCAAATACTAATGGCAGCAAGCCGGCTATGAAAGCGAACGATGTCATGAGTATAGGACGGAAGCGAGCTGCCGCACCTTCGATGGCCGCTGCACGTATACTCTTGCCTAAGTTGTGGCGTTGCACGGCATATTCTACCATTAACACTGCATTCTTTCCAAGCAAACCAATCAACATTACCATAGCAACTTGGGCGTAGATGTTGTTTTCCAATCCCGTGAGTTTTAGGAAAATGAACGTTCCACAGATGCCTGCGGGCAGACAAGTAATAATTGGAAGTGGCAAAAGGAAGTTCTCATATTGTGCTGAAAGGATGAGATAGACGAACGTTAAACATACAATAAAGATGATCAACGCTTGGTTTCCTTGGTCTACTTCGTCTTTAGTGATGCCGGCAAAGTCGTAATCATAGCCGTGAGGTAGTGTCGAAGCAGCCACCTCTTCGATAGCTTTGATGGCCTGACCACTACTGTATCCAGCTGCTGCTGAGCCTGTAACTTCGGCAGAGTTATATAGATTATGCCGCGTCATCTCACTCATTCCATATACCTTTTCCATGTGTAAAAAGTCGGCATAAGGCACCATTTCACCTTGGTTGTTCTTAACATTTAACTGCATCAAGTCTTGTGGAAAAGCACGATATTTTGGGTCGGCTTGCACGATGACCTTATAGGGCTTACCAAATCGAACGAAGCCCGTTTCGTAGTCAGAACCAATCAATGTGGAGAGATTATCCATGGCTGTACCGAGCGTAATGCCTTTTTGTGCGGCGATATTATTATCTACTCGAAGCATGTATTGAGGGAAACTGGCCGAGTAAAAGGTAAAGGCTGAGCCTATCTCTGGACGCTTATTAAGAGCTGAAACGAAGCTCTTGCTGACCTTTTCCATAGCATGATAGTCGTTACTTCCAGTCTTATCAAGGAGTCGAAGCTCGAAACCTGACGCCGCACCATAGCCTGGAATAGAAGGTGGTTCGAAGAATTCTATGTTGGCATCTGTTATCTGTTGGCACTTACTTTCAAGGTCATTGATAATCTCTTTTGCCGTCCGACTGCGTTCCTTCCAAGGCTTAAGATTAATCAAACACGAACCAGAGTTGGCACTTGTTCCTTCAGAAAGGATCTCATATCCAGCCAAAGAAGACACACTTTCTACGCCATCTTCCTTTGCAATTATACTCGCAAGTTGATGTGCAACCTTATTCGTTCGCTCAATAGTAGCACCAGGTGGTGTCTCAATTACAGCGTAAATCATGCCCTGATCTTCTTGAGGAATAAAGCCCGAAGGTAACGAGTTGTTGATAAAGAAGGCTCCAATGCAGAACAAAAGTAATAGTGGAAGCGTGATAATCTTCCTCGAAACAGTGCGTTGAAGCACGTTGCGATAGCCGCCGGTTCCTTTGTCAAAGCCTGCATTAAACTTATCAAGTACACGATTAAGCCACGTCTTTTTGATGTGGTTATCACGCTCCCGAGTCAATATTAGCGCACAAAGCGAGGGCGTAAGTGTTAGGGCTGTGAAGCCCGAAAGCACGATTCCAGAAGCTATTGTGATTGAAAATTGCCGATAAAACATGCCTTCTGGGCCACCCATAAAGGCTACAGGAATGAACACAGATGCCATAACCAATGTCACGGCTACTATGGCTCCACTGATTTCTTTCATTGCCTTTTGCGTGGCTTCCAAAGGTTCTAAGCCTTCTTGGGCTATCTTCACATTGACCGCTTCGATTACCACGATGGCATCATCGACCACGATTCCAATCGCCATTACTAAGGCAAAGAGCGATATCATGTTAAGCGTTATGCCGAAAGCATTCATGACTGCGAAGCTACCTATTAACGAAACAGGGACTGCAAGACATGGAATGAGGGCAGAACGCCAGTCTCCAAGGAACAAGAATACAACGAAACCAACGAGTATAAAGGCTTCAAACAGCGTGTGAATTACCTTTTCTATAGAGGCATCAAGGAATCTACTGATGTCGTAACTCAACTCATAATGCATGCCCTTTGGCATGTCTTTTTGAAGGTGAGCCATAGTTTTCTTGACGTTCTGAATAACTTGTCGCGCGTTCGATCCATAGGCTTGTTTCAATGTTATGGCTGCAGACGGGTGACCATTCAACGTAGAATATATGTCATAAACCTCACTCCCGAGGCTCACATCTGCTACATCTTTGAGTCTAATAAATTGCCCATCAGGAGTTGATTTCACGACAATATTGCTATACTCTTCAGGCGTTGTATAACGTCCCGGATACTTCAACACATACTCAAAGCTTTGTGCATGCTTGCCCGAACTTTCCCCAAGCTTGCCTGGAGAGGCTTCAATGCTCTGCTGTTGTAAGGCATCTGTGATGTCGGTTGCAGACAAACCATAGGCTGTAAGCTTATCAGGCTTGAGCCAAACACGCATGGCAAAGCTCCTCGTTCCAAGGATATCAAGATCTCCAACGCCATCAACGCGGGCGAGTTCTGGGGAGATATTGATGTCCGCATAATTGAAAAGGAAGTTCTGATCGACTTTAGGATCATCGCTATATAGGTTGATATACATGAGGATGTTAGGCTCCTCACGAGATATTTTCACTCCTTCGCGCACAACAGCAGGCGGTAGTTTGTTGGTCGCGGCCGACACTCGGTTTTGCACATTGATAGCATCGACATTTGGATCTGTACCAAGTTTGAAGACAATGTTTATCTCTCCTTCGCCGTCATTGCCTGCATCCGACTCGATATACTTCATTCCTGGCACACCATTCAGTGCCTGTTCAAGAGGTATAAGCACTGACTTAATCATCAGTTCATTGTTGGCTCCCGGATAATCGGCTACCACATTAACCTTTGGAGGGGATATAGATGGGAACTGAGTAATGGGTAAATTGAACAGCGAAAGAATGCCAATGAAGACGATTACCAATGAAACAACGATGGCAAGTACTGGTCTTCGAATAAACTTTTGAAACATATTGACTGTTTATTAGCGTCTTTTTTTCTTCTTATAAATGGTTGTTCTCATCATGAAATAATATGGTGTGAGAACTTTTTTCGGTTGTAAAGCGTGATGAAAAGCCACCTGAAAGCCTTAGTCGGCATTCAGTTGAACACGTTTCATGGCTTCACTCGGTGTGTAATAACGCATCTTTACGTGTTGACCATCATGCACTTTCTGCACTCCACTCAATAGAATCTTGTCGTTGGCAGTTACTCCTTCGGCGATAATAAACACCTCTGGTTGTTCAAATGCCACTTTAATCTCACGTGAATGTGCATAGCCTGCGCCATCAACAACAAACACATAGCGGCGGTCTTCCTCTTCATACGTGGCCTGTTGTGGGATTACCAACACGTTGTGTAAAGGCATATTGATGCGCACTGTGCCTGTTTCGCCATTGCGAAGCAAGCCTTTCGGATTGGCAAAGTGGGCGCGAAGAGCTATATTTCCAGAGCTACTGTCAAACTCACCAGCTATGTTTTGGATGTAGCCTTTAGCCGAAAAGGCGCTTCCATTGGCAAGAATCAGCGTCAAAGGAAGTTTGTTTCGTTCGGCAGAATGTTGCTGATAGTCTATATATTCGGGTTCAGAGATGTTGAAATATACGTTGAGTGACGAGTTGTCGGATAGTGTAGTGAGCAAGTCACCTCCCTGCACTAAGCTTCCAATCTTTTTCGGAAGACTTCCTATAACGCCTGTAAATGGGGCGCTGATTAAGCATAATCGTGCTTGAATCTGGGCTAATTTATAATCTGCTAAGGCTGCATTGAGCTTCGCTTTAGCCATCTTTTGTGCGTTGGGCGAAACAATTTGCCCCCTCGTTAGCGTTGTTGTGTTTTGCAGTTCAATGCGTGCTTGCTCGGCTTCAGCCTTTGCCCGCGCCACATTCTGTTGCGCTCCAACAATCGAAATGCGGAAAAGCGGCTGACCGGCTCGCACCTGTTGTCCTTCAGTGACATAGACTTGCTGCAAGATTCCCTCCTGCTGCGCGCGTACTTCTATGTTTTTTCGCGATTCAATATTGGCCACATAGTCCTTTGAAACTTGTGTATTGGTTACCCAAGGAGACGTTACTGCGTAGACCGTTTGGTCGCTGTTTTCCTTGTTTTTGCGGCATCCTGTGACTACAATCAATGTGATGATAGCCATCAACAGCATCTCTTTCTTCATACCTAACTAATGGGTTATCCGATTATCTTTTACTAATGATTCAAGAATTAAATACAAATTTATAGATTTTTTAAGTAGGTTGCTGTAAATCTATCATTAAAAAGACTTAATAGATAGGAATTAATTGCTTCTTTAACTCTATTTTCATATAATGTAAAGTGAGGTTAATCATCTTGCAATCCGACTCATTTCGTCGTGTCTTTTGATACAGATTACACTGCAAAATCATAGGAATTGTGAGCGCATCTCACTTGTTGTGTTTTTTAATCCAACTTTATGTCCCTTGTCTTTGGATTTGGTTTGGGTTATCATTCGGCTTACAGCATGCTGAAATAAAACACTATGCGGTGCATCATACAACCGAAACGTCTCTATAACTCCTTTGAAAAGACAAGATGATTTGTTTGCTTTTTTACAAAAACAATGCAGGATTTTGTAAATAAGTCCTGACATTTCTCGTTTATCTTTATATTTAAGAACGAGACAAAAAGTTTGTTTCTATAAAACGTTATCATTGCTTATATGGCATTATCTCAGTTGATTTCTCTGCCGAATGCGTTGTCGGTGTCGTCCCTTCTCACGACAGAAAAGGGCACTTTTCAATGTGAATCGTGAAGTGTATCAGCGCTGAACAATGAGGCAATCAAAGCAAAATTAATCAGCGTTTTGCGTTATAAGGGCGAAGAGTTCAAGGATGTTTTGAAGATGGGACGTACCCAATTGCAGGATGCAGTACCTATGACGGCGGGCCAAGAGTTTAATGCTTATGTCAACAATCTTGAGGAAGAGATTCTCAATTTGGAACGAAACATCAAACCCTTACACGAGATTAACATGGGCGGTACAGCCATTGGAACAGGCCTTAACGCTATATCGGGCTTTGCAAAGCTATGTGCTGCCAACCTAAGTAAACTCACAGGAGAACCTTTTCTGTCTGCAATCGACCTCGTAGAAGCTACTCCTGACACAGGCGCTTACGTCAGTTTCAGCGGCGCTTTGAAGCGTTTGGCAGTGAAACTCTCTAAGATTTGCAACGACTTCCGCCTCATGGCATCCGATCCACGCTGTGGTCTTAACGAGATAAATCTGTCTCCTAAGGCCCCAGGTTATCGATTATGCCGGGTAAAGTCAATCCCATCATCCCAGAAGTTACTAATCAAGTATGCTTCAAAGTCATTGGAAACGATGCCACAGTAACGTTTGCTGCCGAGGCAGGTCAACTTGAATTGAACGTTATGGAGCCTGTAATCACCGAGTGTCTCTTCGAGAGTTTGTGGTGGCTTCACAATGCTGTTGACACGTTAACTGAGGAATGTGTGCTCGGCATTATAGTCAACAAAGAACATTGTTACGAAATGGTTAAGAACTCAATCGGCATCGTTACCGCGCTCAATCCATACATTGGATACAAGAATAGCACAAAGGTTGCGAAGGAAGTCCTTGAAACCAACCGCTCCGTTTACGACATTGTACTCGAAAAAGGCTTACTGTCGAAAGAAGAACTTGACGAAGCTCTCAACCCAAAGAATATGCTTGCATCGCATAAGTTCATTAAATAAATCATCTACTTCAAAAGAAAAGAGGCTGCAAGGAATTATCCCTGCAGCCTCTTTTTTATGCTTATAGTCTCGCCTCTTTAACCAGACCATCTACTTGTGTATTGCAATTCACTATGCCTTCTTTAATTATTTAGCCTGTGAAAGCTATGGAAAACGAAGCTTATTAGGAATATAACAAAGAACAAAAGTGGTCAGAAGAGAATGTGAAAAAGGTGCGATAAATGGCTGAAATGCGTCATTCCATGCGGTTAAATACGGCAAATCACACGACAAATTGCATCATTTCACGCCATGATTTAATAGTGACTTAAGAGGGAAAGCGCAACACCGATGACCATTGTTCCCCATAAAATACATAATAACCCAGGGGAGCCTGCACTATCGTTTGGCAACCCTGGGTTATCAACTGCACAACGTTTATGGCGTTGATACGTAGATTTCATAATGTAATTTCCATAAATTCATGACATAACTATTCACACATAGCGAGAGGAATAGCGTAGTTGTGGTTCCATGTTTACCTTACGCTTCTCGCTGTTTGGTATTCATCCGTGCCTCAACTACATTAACAACATAGTCGCCAAGCTTCTCACATTCTTGGATGAGATCCATGTACATCGTGCCGATAGTGTAGGTATAGGCATGTGAATTGACATCATTAATGTTCTGTGTTCGCAGCTGATCGCGATAGTTGTTGATTTCATTCTCAATGTTGAATGAATGGTTCACGTCGATGGTTTCACGGGTGTGATTGAACATGTAGTTCATTTGTTCGAGCGCATTATTGGTCAGATTGAACATCTGATGAATGTGTTCATACTGCTGAGGAGTGAAATCTTCCTTGCTTGTAAAGCGGCGATTAATCGTGCGGGCCATGTTGAAGCAGCTGTCTCCGATGCTTTCTATCTCGCTTATCTCGCGAAGCATGGCTCTGATCTTAGCCTTGGTCTCGTCGCTCAGGTGCGAATCGCTCACTTCATTGAGGTAGTTTGCTATCTCAACTTCCATGTTGTCGCTGATTCCTTCGTATTTTTCAATGCGGCTATATACCTTTAGAAAGGCCTTCTCATCCTTTTCTATAAGCAGTGTCTGCACCATTCCGAACATGCGATGAATGCGTTCTGCGAAGCTGGTTATTTCTTTTTGGGCCTCAAGAACAGAGAGTTCGGGGGTCTTCATGATACCCGTTTGGATGAAATGCAGGCGGAATTCATCTTCGTCGGCTTGTGCCTTAGGCTTGATAACGAAGCAGACTATCTTTTCAATCTGCTTGATAAAGCCCACCAGAATACATGTGTTGGTGATGTTGAATATAGTATGGAAAGCCGCAAGAACAAAGCTCAGCTTGGCTACGTTGGCTAAGAAATGGGGGTCACCTTTGGTCATGAATTCATCGAAACCAACGAAACCGCACACCATATTGATGAATGGTTTGAAGACCAACAGCATCCAAATGACACCGAAAACATTGAAGAACATGTGGGCAAAAGCAGCTCGCCGCGCTTGCGTATTAGCCGTAAGAGCAGCTATGTTGGAAGTAACTGTGGTTCCAATGTTCTCTCCCATCACCAAAGCTATACCCTGATAGATAGGTAAAACGCCACTCGAACAGAGGATCATCGTTATTGCCATGATTGCCGCTGAACTCTGAACGCACATTGTCAGCACGCTACCGATGAGCAAAAACACTATCGTTGTGACGAAACTATTAGGGTCGAAAGAGGCAAAGAAGTCGAGAACGGGCTGGTTATGTGCCAGATCCATGTCGATACCTGTTTGTCGGAGAGTTCCCAATCCGAGGAACATGAACGAGACACCGAAGATGAAATCGCCGATAATCTTGCGCTTCTTAGAGTAGATAAGGATAATAGCGATAAAGAAAGCAGGCCATACAAAGTCGGTGATATTAAATGAAAAGCCGGCACTCATAATCCAAGCGGTCAACGTAGTACCGATGTTTGCACCCATGATTACCGAGATGGCTTGTGCCAAGGTGAGCAGTCCGGCGTTGACAAACGACACGGTCATCACCGTCGTTGCGGTCGAACTCTGCACTGCGGCAGTGATGAATGTACCCGTAAGAATACCTGTAAAGCGGTTTGTTGTCATTGCTCCAAGGACATGACGAAGCTGTGGGCCCGCCATCTTCTGCAAACTGTCGCTCATTGATTTCATACCGAACATCAGCAATGCAAGTGCACCTATGAGCCTAAAAATTATCCAAATCGACATATTTTTAATTAATTTGTAATGTCAGCATCATGCAGTCTGCCAACTTTTTCCTATCTTTGAACGGTTTGATATGCATCACGCTCACGCAAACCATAACACACTTCACATTATATAAAAATGGAAACGATATGAAACAGGCAGTACAAATACGTTGCAAAAATAATAAAAAAACTGAAAAAGTAGCTATCGGAAGCACACTTTCTGATATTTTTTCGCAATTTAATCTCCCAATGCCTTACGGCCCAATCTGCGCCAAGGTGAACAACAAAGTGGAAGGAATGCACTATCGGGTCTACCACAGTAAGGACGTGGAATTCCTTGACATGCATTCTCCTTCAGCTTCGCGCAACTACACACGGACATTGTTTTTCGTGCTCTGTAAGGCTGTTCACGACCTTTATCCCAAGAGTTATGTCATCATAGATATCCCTGTTTCCAATGGCTATTACGTCAATCTGCAACTTGGTCACCCTGTAGAACAGACCGATGTAGACCGCATTTGCCGACGCATGCAGGAGATTATTGATGCTCATATGCCTGTGAAACGCTTCGAAGTACCGGCAGAACAGGCGATAAAGATGTTTAGAGACCGGGGCGATGAGGCTAAGGCCAAACTCTTGGAGAGTGCAGGAAAACTCTACACTACCTATTATGAGATTGATGATTACGTGGACTTTTATTATGGTTCGCTGCTGACCAACACGCGAAGTCTCTATCTCTTCGGACTTGACAAATACTATGACGGTCTGCTGTTGCGCATTCCTTCGATTGAAAATCCAGGGGTTTTGCCCGAGATTATCAGGCAAGACAAGATGTTTGAGATATTCAAGGAGCACCACAGATGGCAGGAAATTCTCGGTGTCCGCACTGTAGGCGACTTCAATGAAGCCGTCACTACGGGCCACGCTACAGACTTAATCAACGTCAGCGAGGCTCTGCAAGAGAAGAAGATTGCACTCATTGCCGATGAAATAGCCTACAGAAAGGGTGTGAAGTTGGTGCTTCTGGCGGGGCCTTCTTCGTCGGGAAAGACCACCACCTGCAAGCGATTGTCGGTTCAGTTGCTGGCCAATGGCATCAAACCATTGCAGATAAGCCTCGACGACTACTTCGTCAACCGCGATGACACGCCTAAGGATGCCAAGGGAGAATATGACTATGAGAGTATCTATGCACTCAATCTGAAACTCATCAACGAGCAGTTCAATGCCCTTTTCCGCGGTGAAGAGGTGGAGCTTCCAAAGTATAATTTCCAGTCAGGAAAGAGTGAAAAGAGTGGCAAACGGCTCAAAATGAGTAATCACAACGTGCTTGTTGTGGAAGGTATTCACGCCTTGAACCCCGAGCTGACGGCCCAGATACCTGAGCAACAGAAGTTTCGTGTCTATGCTTCGGCACTGACAACGATACTCCTCGACGACCATAATTACATCCCAACAACCGATAACCGCCTCTTGCGTCGCATCGTTCGCGACAACAAATACCGTGGAGTCACGGCACAGGAGACCATTCATCGGTGGCCGTCGGTACGCTCGGGAGAGAACAAGTGGATATTCCCTTATCAGGAAAATGCCGATGCTGTGTTCAACACGGCTATGCTTTTCGAACTTGCAGTGCTGAAAACGCAGGCCGAACCGCTGCTTGAACAGGTGCCCGAAACAACCTCGGAGTATAGCGAAGCCTATCGTTTACTGAAGTTCCTGAAGTATTTCAAGCCCATCAGCAACCGTGACATTCCTCCCACATCGCTGCTGAGAGAGTTTCTCGGAGGCAGCTCGTTCAAGTATTAGAAGGCTTTTGTTGGGCCAAGGGAGGTTTCCCCTTGGTTTTCTTTTTGCCCTGTCTGCCGTGTCATAATCACAGGAAGCAGAAAATAGGTTAAATCTTTTCAAGAGTCTTTACAAATGCTCTTCAATGCTTGGCGTATTTGAAACAAGAGCCTTCCTCGTTCAAAATACGCGCTGTTTTCTGATAGTTTGCAACGTGTTAACAGTCAATCGGTTATGAAACTAAGAGCAAATTTCGAGGTCAAATCACGCTGAAAAACGCGGTGATTTGCATCAAATTACCTCATCACTTGCCTCATCTTGCCATGCCATCTGACGCAAATAGCGCGGTGATCTCCACCCTATTGTTTCATCATAATGACCATGTGGCAAAATAACAGGAGAGAGGTGGGAGAGCAATTCGGTATGGATTGTACTCTTAAAAGTCTTATATTTATAATATGTGTTGTCGTTTTCCATATTCGCAACTCGGTACGAGTTGTACTTTTGAAAGCCCCACGTTGGCGAGCGAAGTGAGCCTACGTGGGGAAAAATAGACGCATGAAATGAACCCGGAACGGGTTCAGCTTTTTCGTATCCTCTACGTAATTGGAAAAACAAAACCCGTATCGGGTTTGAAAATCACACGTTACCGCTCCCCCGAGGTAGGCTCGTTCCTCGCCAACCGC